>DASRME010000104.1:0-2774 GCA_035648095.1 Atribacterota bacterium
ACATTACTTGGATTTAAGATATCCTTCGGAACAATTTTTGTCTAATATACTTATTATATCAAGGGCGTCAAGGATGTAAGAAGAAAGCATTACTCATATATTATATTTATTCTTCTAACTACCCACTAAAGTATACACTAAAATAAAAAAGTTTTTAATTTTTTCTCTTGACATATCTTGGCGTTATTAATATGATTTTAACAGTTACAACAATAATTGACAAATATAAAAATATGCGGGATATCTGATGAAACAAAATAATTTTAAAGCCATCCTTTTTCGAATGGATTGGAAAAAAGAAAACGTATTACGCGATAAGCAAATAATGGAATTTATTAAAAAATTAGATAGACCGGATTTAAAAATTGGGTTGCTATTACCTGAAAAAAAACCAGTATCCACTACTTCAGAAATAAACCCCTTTATTCAAGCTGTACATAAAATTGGGGTCTCCCCTGAAGAAACAATGGCATTACTTACTCAACCAAAAGATATAGAGTCAGCTCGAGATAGTGGTTTTGACCTTATTGTAGGGTGGGAAACATCAAAAGAAGAAGAAGAAGAAAGGGAGCTTTTCTTTAAAAAAGGTGCTGATATAGTCATTCAGAGATTAAGTGATTTAAGTGCAAAATGGATTGATGGGTGGTTTAATCGATACCCTCCTCATCTTCTTGAATCAGTAAAAATCTTTTCTGGCGAAAATGAAAAGTTCTTTTTGCACCCCCGGTATCTTTATTCCAATTCTAAAATAATGGAAGGAAAAGAAAAAGCAGTTTTCTTTTTCGATTATGATGGCACCCTAACCCCTATTGTCGAGCGGCCTGATCTGGCCAAAATATCTCCGGAAATGAAAGAAATTATCCGTCAACTATCCCTGAAATATAAATGTGCAATTGTAAGCGGAAGGGAAAGAAGAAATTTGCAAACCTTGGTGGACATACCGGGAATTTTTTATGCCGGGGACCATGGTTTGGATATTATTGGACCAGATATTTCTATGATACATCCTAAAGTAAAAAAACTCTTACCGCTTATTCAAAATATCTCCAAAAGCTTAGATAAATCATTAACCCATATTCCTGGAGTCATTGTAGAAAAGAAAAAGATGAGTGTAGCCATTCATTATAGGCAGGTATCAAAAGAAGATTTACCCGGGCTAAAGTTACCATTAAAGAAGATTCTAAAAGAAAATAGAGAAAATATCCGTTTATTGAAAGGGAAAAAAGTTATTGAATTTTTACCTAATATTGAATGGAATAAAGGTAAAGCAGTGTTATGGATATTGAATACTCTGGGACTTGATTGGTCTGGGCGAAAGATTTTTTATCTGGGAGATGACACCACTGATGAAGATGCCT
Organism: Atribacterota bacterium; assembly: GCA_035648095.1. Taxonomy (GTDB): domain Bacteria; phylum Atribacterota; class Phoenicimicrobiia; order Phoenicimicrobiales; family Phoenicimicrobiaceae; genus Sediminicultor. The sequence goes on from DASRME010000104.1 coordinate 1,359, forward strand.
TTCGCATTCTTCGAACCCGGGGAACCAGTATCCTTATTGCGGAAAAAGCCCAAAAATCTGCTGCTGATTTTCGATTATCTTCGCCTGAAGAGGTAAAATACTGGTTGAAATATTTTCTAAACTGATTTTTATTACCAAATCATTTTTTAATTTATTTACTAATCAGTTCTTTTAAAAGTGTATTTACTTCAATAGAAGACTTAATATTGTATTTAGACAGGGATGACCCTGTACCCACCTTAATAGAATAAGCAGAATCAGGTAAATTTTGAAAAGTATCTTCATCTGACCAGTCATCACCTATCGCCAGGATAAAATCCCAATCTTTTTGGGAAATCCAGTAATAAGCACTTAAGCCTTTATTAATTCCCCTGGGTTTAATTTCGATTACATTTTCTCTATGAAGTACCTCCAGATTCAAGTTAGAGGTAAGGTGCAAAAGAGAGGATTTTAACTCGAGAGCTCTTAGCCGACCAAAAGCAAGGTCAGTTTTAATATAATACCAGACCAAAGAATACTCTTTTTCTTGGATAAATGAACCGGGGGTTCTGCTAACATAAAGTTCTAACAGGGGTCTAATTTGATCTTTCCATTCCTTTCTTAGAGGTTTTACTGTTTCCCATTGCCCAATCTTCTTCCTCAACCAGGCGCCATTTTCGGCAACCAGACCAATATTTATATCTGCAAACCATTTTTCTAAAGTATCTTTTTTTCGGCGGCTGACTATTACCACTTGATTTTTCTTATCCTGGATTAATTGTTGAATGACATTTAAGATTTTTTTATTGGGTTTAATCTTCTTAAATTCATAAGTAGCGGGAATCAATGTTCCATCATAATTTAAAAGAAATAAACGGTTTTTGCTTTTTTGATAATCTTCTATCATCTCTAAACATTTTTTTGGTGATAAATCTTTTGCAGAAAATTCTGCCTGCATGCTTTTTACTTTTAAAAGGCTTTCTTTAAAGTCATCTGCCCACTTTTTCACATGATAATTTTTCAATCGCTTTTGCATAATCTGGTTTCTTTTTTTCTGCATTTTATCAGACATATTTAGAGCATATTTTATAGACCCGGATATCTGTTCTCTATTATTTGGATTAACAATTAAGGCCTCGCCTAATTCATTGGCAGCACCGGCCATTTCGCTAAGAATTAATACTCCTTTACTATTGTTTTTAGTGGCAATAAATTCTTTAGCGACTAAATTCATGCCATCTTTTAAGGGAGTTATTAAGGCAACATCAGCAACATAATAAAGGGCAGTCAGCTCATAAAAAGGGATAGATTGGAAAAGATAGCGGATTGGTGACCAGCCAATGGTAGCGTATTTACCATTTATTTCCCCAACTAGCTCGTCTACCTGTTGTTTTAACTGCTGATACTGTTTTACCCGAGCACGTGATGGTACAACTA
>DASRME010000105.1:0-5002 GCA_035648095.1 Atribacterota bacterium
GGTTGCAATACACTTAGACCATGGGTTACATAGAGATATAATTGAGAAAGCAATTTCTCTTGGATGTAGTTCAGTGATGTACGATGGTTCAGGATTACCGCTTGAAGAGAATATCAGAGAAACTAAAATAATTATTGAATTGGCACGATATAAAGGAGTGTCTGTGGAAGCAGAAGTTGGAGAAATGACTACAGGAGAGAAAGACTCACAAAAACTAGAACAAAATGCGATACCTCTTACTTATACTGATGTCAATAAAGCTAAGAAATTTGTTGAACAAACTGATATTGATGCTTTAGCAGTATCTTTTGGTACAGTACATGGTATATTACCTACGAAACCTGTATTAGATTTACATTTATTAAATGAATTAAATAAACAAATATCAGTTCCATTAGTGATGCATGGAGGTTCAGGATTAGATTCAAGTGATTATGAACAAGTCATTAATGGTGGTATACGAAAGATAAATTATTTTAGTTATGGATATCAATCTGTTGCCAAGAAAGTTACAAGCTATATACAAAAAAACAATGTTTTATACGATGAAATTTCCTATTTTACTATAAAGACATTTACAGAAGTATTTAGTAAAATTATGACACAGTTTAAAAGTGCAGGAAAAGTGTAAAGCAAATAATTTTTTAGGAATTGATTTTGGTACAACAGTTACGAGATTGCCACGTCCTGATAAATCAGGACTCGCAATGACAGAAGAAATTGCTTTGTGTTAATATGTGAATAAAAGAAGGAAGGATTAACAATTGATACCGGTAAAATTAGCCCTGAAAAATTTTTTAAGTTATGGGGAAGATGTCCCCCCTCTCGATTTTACCCAGTTTCATATAGCCTGTCTTTCGGGCAATAATGGTCAGGGCAAATCCGCCCTGCTAGATGCTTTAACCTGGGCTGTCTGGGGAGAAGGAAGAAAATCGAGTCGAGAAAAAAAAGCGGATAGCAGTCTTCTTCGAATTGGCCAAAAAGACATGCAGGTAGAATTTGTATTTGATCTGGAGGGAGACAGATATCGTATTATTAGAACTTTTTCTCTTAGCCAAAAGAGTTCCCGCTCAAGTTTAGAATTTCAGGTTTGCGAACAAAAAGATAATAATAAATATATTTCTCTCACCTGTTCTTCCATTCGAGAAACCCAGGAAAGAATCACCAAAACCCTCAGGATAGATTATCAGACCTTTATCAATTCCGCTTTTATCCTTCAAGGTCGAATAGATGAATTTAGTCGAAAGAGTGCCCGGGAAAGAAAGGAAATTTTATCCGAGATTTTAGGTCTTTCCCGTTATGATGAGCTGGCTAATTTGGCCAAATCCCACCTTAGAGAAGTGAATAATATTATCATGATTAAGGAAGGCAGATTGACATACATCTATCAGCAAATGGCCAACTTTGATTTTTATAAAGAGAAGGTAAAGGAATTGTCAGAAAGTTATAAAGAAATTTCCCGAAAGATAAAGACAGAAGAAACAAAAGTGGGAAAATTAAAAGAGGAAATAAATCTCTTAAAACATAAAAGCGAACAATGCATAGAATTGGAAGGCCGGATAGAACAGTATAGGCAAGAAATTGTACGAGGGAAAAAACAGATTGCATTAAGAAAGAAAGAAATGATTGATTATGAAAAGATCATTTCTCAAAAAGAGAAAGTTTTAACTGATTTTAAAAATTATCAGAAATTTAATAGTGAGAACAATGAATTTAGTCGAAAGCTGCAAAACATCAGGAAAACAGAAGAAGAAAAAGTTATTATCGAGAGGAAGATAGAAAATGAGCGAGCAGATTTAGAAGTAAAAGTCAGAAATAAAAAGGACAGATACAAAGATTTTGAGAATAGAGCTGAGCAGGGGATAAAAAACGGAACCAAGGTTTTGGAATTAGAAAAAAAGATGAAAGAGATAAAGTTGCTCGAAGAACAAAATGAAGAAATCCGCCAAAAAGGCAGCGAACTTAATATAGAAATAAACAGTCTTAAAGGTCAGATAGAAAGATTAGAAAAAGGCTATAAAGATAATCAGGAAAAACTACGTCTGTTAAGGGAGAATCCGGAGGGAGAATGCCCTTTGTGCGAGGCAAAATTAAATGCAGAGAGAAAACGTAAGATTGAGGATAATATAAATAAAGAAATGAGTTTAAATCTTAAACAGATAGAGAAAGCAAGAAAAGAAACAGGGGAGACGAGCAGGCAGAAAGATAAATTAGCAGAAAAGTGGAGAGAGACTAACCAAAGATTAAAAGATAAAGGTACCTGGCAGCAAGAGTTGAGTAAGGCGCATTTTGAATACGAAGAATCCAGACAAGCTGCAAAATTGATGGTTGGCTTGCAGGAAGAGATTAAAAAATTAGAAAAAACTATTCAAGATAAGAAATACGCTTCAGAGACACAAAAAAGATTAATAGAACTTGAAGAGCAAATTAAAAATATTGGTTACGATGAGGCAAGACACCGTCTGTTAAACCGTAAGATTGAAGAATTGAGTTATGCTCCTCTGGAAAAAGCAAAATTGGAAGAGGCAGAGAAGAAGATTGGTTTTTTAAGAGACGAACTATCCGAATCACAAGAAAATGATCAACAGAAGGAATTAAATTTAAAAGATTTGGTAAAGAAGAAAGAGAAAGTAAAAGCAGAATTAAAAGAGCTTCCTTTCCTGAAAGAAAAATTAATTCAAGAGGCACAGGTATTAAATTCTGATCAGACCCTTAAAGATAAAATTTTAGAAGGAAGGGGAGGGTATCAGAGTAAACTCGACCAGTGTCTTAAATTAGGGAATGAGAAGAAAGAGATAGATAAAGAATTAGAAAAAAGCAGGAAAGAACAGAATATTTATGAGAAACTGATTGTGGCTTTTGGGAAGAATGGAATTCAAGCCTTAATTATTGAAAATACTTTACCGGAAATCGAAGAAGAGGCTAATGACCTGTTGGCTAAACTGACTAATAATAGCACCCAGATTTCTATTGCCTCTCTCCGTGATTTAAAGAGTGGGGGGATAAAAGAGACTTTGGATATCAAGATAAGCGATGAGTTGGGAATCCGGGACTATGAGTTGTATAGCGGGGGAGAGGCTTTTCGGATAGATTTTTCTCTAAGGATAGCTCTATCCAAGTTACTGACCAGAAGGGCAGGGACCAAATTAAGAACTCTGGTTATGGATGAGGGATTTGGTACCCAGGACGAAGAAGGTATAGACAATCTGGTGCAGGCTATCCAATCTATAAGTGAAGATTTTGATAAAATATTGGTCATCACTCACCTGGAATCATTAAAGGATGCTTTTCCGGTAAGAATCGAGGTAACTAAACTTCCTGAAATTGGTTCCCGATTTGAGATGATAAAAAGTTAAAGTATTTATTCAGTGTACGGCCATTATGATGACTCTCTTAAAAGATTTTTTGAAAATTATCTCAAATACAGTTATAATAAAAAATAAAAAAGCCAAAGGTGTGTCATATGAGCGTTAAATATGAATTATTTGGAACAACTCCAGAAGGGGAAAAAGTCGGAAAATTCATTTTAAATAACTCCAAAGGAATTACTGCCACGATCATGAGCCTGGGCGGTACCGTTATCTCCCTTCAAATGCCTGACCGAGAAGGAAAAATTAAAGAAATCACTCTCGGTTTTGATAATCTTCAACAATATTTGGCCGGTCATTCTTATTTTGGTGCCGCAATCGGTCGTTTTGCTAATCGTATCGCCAAAGGAGTGTTTCAGTTGAATGGTGTTCAATATTATCTTGCCCGTAATGACCATGATCTGAATCACCTGCATGGTGGAAACAAGGGGTTTGATAAGGTTGTCTGGCAAGCTGAGAGTTTCAAAGATACTGCTTTAACCGGAGTGGTTTTCTCTTATCTCAGTTCAGATGGAGAGGAAGGGTATCCTGGAAATCTAAAAGTGACAATAACTTACAGTCTGAATGAAAATAATGAGTTTAAAATTGAATATGATGCTCAAACAGATAAAACGACTATTGTAAATCTAACTAACCATACTTACTGGAATCTGGCTGGTGCAGGTTCCGGAACAATTATGAATCATCAGTTGACTCTTAAAAGTAAAAAATACCTCCCGGTCAATAATCATCTAATCCCCACCGGAGAAATTAAGTCTGTTTATGATACTCCTATGGATTTCACCAAGCCGAAATTAATTGGAAAAGATATTCATGATGTTTCAGGCGGTTATGACCACTGCTTTGTTATCGAATCCTCAAATCAAGAACTTAGCCTGGCGGCAAAGCTTTACGAACCGGGAAGCGGGCGTACTATGGAAATTTTAACCACCACACCAGGTATCCAATTTTATTCCGGGAATTTTCTTGATAATGTAAGAGGTTCAGGTGGAGCGCTATTTCAGAAACACAGTGGCCTCTGTTTGGAAACCGGATTTTTTCCTAATTCAATTAATGAACCTGGGTTTCCCTCTCCCATCCTATATCCAGATAGAAGATATCACCAGGTTACGATACACCGCTTTTCTACCGATTAAGTTAGGACTTTTTTTATACCTCCCAAATTTCTCCTCTTAAAAATAAATTGACAAATATGAGTAGTGAAATATATAATGATTGTACGGTTGTCCGTATAAGTCTACAATATTTTATGCTACCTATTTAAATCAATCTTCAAAGTTCGAGAGGATGAGAAAAATACTTTTAATCCTGAATGACCTAAGATTAAAGCAGAATATAATGGAGAAAAGATAAGCAGACCGGGTATTTTAGTTGAGGAATAAAAGAATAAGTTAGGGAGGGGGTACTAACCCTTACTAATAAAGGAGGTGAAAAAGGAATAACTGATTTTTTACTAGCACTTTGTATTCAAGTTGCAATAGTGAGATTTTTACAAAAAAATTATTAGGAAATATTAAAAAGGAGAAAAAATTATGTTAAAGAAAATTAGTCTTTTAGTTTTGTTAGTATTGACTTGCGTTGCTCTTCTGGTATTACCAGTAATAGCTCAGGCAAGTGAAGGTCCTATTGTAATT
>DASRME010000106.1:0-4875 GCA_035648095.1 Atribacterota bacterium
AACCAATATTCGCATCTTTAAAAAAATCTTTTATTAAATAAGAAACATAATTTTTCTTAAACATTTGAAAAGATACTAAAAATATCGCTATTATCATCCCAAATATTGAAGCTAAAATAACAGAAATATTTGAAAACAATTTTATAGTTAAATCGTAGTTGTTAAAATCGATATTTAAAAAATTCGGAAATACGCAAGGATAAAAAAGCGCAGCAAAAAATAATATAATAATTATTAAACTTATTGTAAAGATTTTAAACATTTTATTACTCTTTTCTTTAATTAACTAAAATAGGGGTCACATCCTATTTTTTCTATGGTTCATTTTTCCCTTTTACAGGGTCTTCCTTTTGGAGTCTATCTATAGTAATACCCAAAGTTTCAATTATTGGGTAAGATACTCTTCAGACTCCATAGCTCTTCCGCTAGAAATTACCAAATTATTAGCCTGGTAAAATTTCCCTATTTATTTAATTTAAAGGAAAAATATTAATTGTCTAAGAAAATAGAATGTGTTCTATTCGTTTAGTAAGGACGCCTGCCACGCTGGATGTTGTCGAGCATTTTTAGGACCTTCCTTTCCCGCGCTGATCTCTCTGATATTTCCTCCATTAGCTCGTCATGGTGCTGGCTGGTCTGCTGGCTAGCCTTTTCTACAATATCAACAACGTTACCCACTCGCGAGTGAATTGCGCTTAACGATTCATCCAGCGTCGAGGTCATTACATCAACCGAACCAGCAAGATCATTGATTGAATTCGTGATTTTCCATGTCATTTGATCCAACGCATTCGCTAAATTGGTGAATCCTGCAACGAGAATCTGATTGGTCTTGCGCTGTTCATAGATCGTGGCGAATTGAAAATTACGCTGCGCGGTCCACACAATGGCATTCATGCGTTTTGCTGTTTCTGTGCCTACCTCCAGCTTCGTAACAGACTGACGTGTAAGGGGAAACTGAGGAGGTGTATCTTCATATTTCCCGATTAGCGTAGTGTAGATAGATGAGTTGCTTTTAATGCGTTGGATGCTTTCGTTAAAGCGACCAAGCATTTTTGTTGCTTTCTCTATAGAATCCCAGAACGGCGCAAAAGCCCCGTAGGAAAAGTTAACCTCCGCTTGATCCAAGTATTTCTCCGCAGACTCCAGGTATTTGGGCAATCTTTCAAAGAAGGAAATTGATTCTTCTCCGAGAACGATCATCTTCTTATGATACCCTCTTTGAAATTCTTGTTGTCCCTCTTGTTCTTCCTTTTGGCGAATCATCTCCAACTCCACTCGCGCGACTTCGTCCGCTTGACGCTTGGCTTCGTCCGCTTGACGGCGCGCCCGCTCTTTATTCTCTTTGAGTATCAAATGAATTACCAGCCAGATCACCCCAAGGGCGAGTGTAACAGGCCAAGCAGAAATTGCCACGAAAATGACAAAAAAGGCAATTACAATAATAATTATCCCAAATATAGCCATATTTCCCTCCAACGTGACGGATGCTTAACATCCGAGTTTAAATAAGAACTCTTCTTAATTTGACAGATGACAGTTCTTATCAGACTTCAATCCTTCCGGAATCAATCCACTCTTTTATTATCCCTTTCCTTTTAAAGAGCTTTGGGGTCAGGTCTTGAAATGACACATTCTCCATCAATATTTGCTTGTTGTTAAAAAAATGTGTCATTTCAAGACCTGACCCTCCTTTGCACTTCCTAGGGCATACAAAATATTTTTAATTTGGCGCCAACCTTTGATACATCTACCATCACTGACTGTAATAAATATAAAAGTTGAATTGCTTCTGGTAAAGGATCTTCACAACTCAAATATTTTTCAAAATCACTTTTAGATAAAATTTGGCCAAGCATGATCCATACTTCACGATTTGCTAGTGGGTTTTTTATTATATTATTAATTTGTTCCCATGTTCCATTAGCCTCTCCATCCCCTATACGAATCCTTTTTATTATTTTTCCTTCCACGCTAGCTACAGACCAAGGTTTATCCCAATTTTTAATATTTGGTGGTGAGGATTTATTTCCCAGAGATATATAAAATAAATTTTTTATTGATTGACTACAAACGTCCATTAAAGCACTTGCTGAACGTGGCTTTCTCGTTGAACTAGCTTTTGCATGTATAAAAATTACTTTATTATTTTTTGTACTAGCTAATACAAAATCAGCCATTTCGTTTCTGTTTCCATCATCACAAACCATAATATCTATATTACTATCAAAAATATTATCCATATCCGTATTTTTGCCTAAGCTATCAATTAATCCAAATAGACAATCTTTTTGCCATTTACTTTCATTTTCAATGGTACAAGATCCTTTCTCAGTTTTAATCTTTGATAATACTTTTAAAGGAAATAATATTTTCCCTAATTGATAATTTTCCTTTTCAAAAGCTTTTCCAACTGGTATTTCTAATTTATAGAATTGACCAAAATTATAGATACAATCTTTAGATTTTGGAATAATTCGAAAAGATTGTGTTTTATTTAAATAACTAATTAAACTTTCTTTGTTAATGTCATTTTTAGAATAATAATACTCGTCTAAATTTGGCGAACATAGTTTATACCTTTTAGTGTTTTTTTCAAAAGATATCTTTATTTCAAATGTATTATCATTTGCAAAAATGCTAAATTTATTACCTTTTATCTCACTGCATAATTCATCAATTTTTAAACATTGGCCTTCTTTTATATTTTTATTTGGATCTCCTATCGTTAAGTAATTGTTTAAGACATCATATACATCAATTAAAATGTTCATGGGGGTTGTATCAGATGGAATAATTGTTTCTTTTAAATACCTTTTAAAAGTTTTAATTGACTCAATTTTGTCATTTATTGAACTTACCAACGAATCTACCCAATTTATATATTCATCAATGGAGGCTTGTTTATTTGATATTTGAGATATTCTGCCTTGTTTAATTCCTATATACCTATAAACTTCTTTTTCATCTCTTCCCATTTTATCGATAGCATAGCCTCTTGCACTTGTACATATCTGAGCATAATCATCAAAATCTGGAATTGTATCCTTGATAGAAACTGCAGAAATAGTTTTTCCTCTAATTGAATATTTTTTTAAATTACTATTTTTAAAACTAACTATTGTTAATCTGCATCCCTTATGATTTTTAAATAATTTCTTTAAATCTTTGCTTTTTATTGGCTTGCCAATTTTATATTTTGGTTCATTCAAAGGAAGATTATTTTTGCTATCGAAAAAACCAATCATTTTATTTATTTCTCTAATAATTGTAACACCAAATTTATTTTCAAAAAATATCTTATTTTTTAACAAAGAAGAATTATATAGATAAATATATGCTATTACATATGTATTATTATCTATTTTAATTTTTCTTGTATTAAAATCTTTTGATAAATAATCATTATTTAATTTACTAGCAAAATCCTCGATATTAAATCCTTCTTCTTTTAATAGGAAATTCACTTTCAATGGAATTTTTAAGTCTGTTTTTGGATTAAATTCTTCTAAATCAAACTTTTCCTTAAAATCACCATCAAGATATGCGAATGATGGTTGTTGTTCGATATATTTTTCTATTATTTCTCTTGAAAGAACTGCTATTCTATTCTTATCTTCATTTATATATTTATCATACTTAAGAAATCTTTCCCAAAAACCTTTTTGCTTTCCATTTGAATGATCTATTACATAACATTTTTGATTTTTAATTCTTTTCGGATTACGTACAATTCTACCTACCTGCTGCACGAAAGCTTTTCCTGAATTCAATGGTTCGAATAATGCCAATAATCTAAACCTATAATCATCTATACCCTCTAAAAGCTTAAATTGGTGTATCCAATACTTTTCTTTTATATCCGATGGATCTGGAACTTTATTATATTCCCATGGTCTACTTGGGTCATTTTTAAATCTTTCGTGAATTGCAATACAGCTTATTCTTTTATTTTTTAATACTTTTGCAATTTGCCTAATAGAATCACTGTTATCACATCTAATAATTACCCTCGCATCAGTATCACATTCATATTTACTATTATAAAATTGGATTATATCTTCTACAAATTTGTTTGGATCATAGGTCCTCTCTTTCTCGACTATTTCTACATTCCTCAAATACCTTTCTTTAACCGCTTTAAAAAATGTGTAACTATAAGAACATTTTAAATCAATATCAAATATTTTTAGATCATTTCTAAAAGGTGTTGCGGTAAATATTATTTTGGGTATTTTAAATTCCCTAATTGTTTTACTCCAAGAAAATGCCGGTTCATAATGACCTTCATCAATCAATAATACATCAATTTTTTTATGTAATCTTTTATAACTTTCACTATTATTTTTTTTCATACTTTCTAATTTTTGGAATGTCATAATAATTACAAGGTTATCTTTGTTTTCAAATATATTTCCTAATTTTTTACTTCCCTCTAAATTTATAATTTTTTTCGGTAATTTTTTTGGAGATTTTTTAAGATGATCAAAAAATCTACTATCAATATCTTTAAAAAGTTGATCACGCAAATTTATTCTTGGAGTAATCACTAAAATATTTTTCAATGGAGGAATACACCTTGCAATAACCGCAATTATGCCTGTTTTACCACTCCCAGTAGGCATATGGATTAAACAAGATTTATTGGTATTTTTATTTCTATAATCATTAATGTAACTCAAGGCTGCATAAATGGCTTTTTTTTGATGTGACCATAAAGAACATTTTGAAATTAAAGGTGCTTCTTTAAAATTTTTATCATATGGAGACATATTTTTTTACCTTTTTGATTTATTAATTATTAATATCAATTGGGAAATAGGGATGTATCCTATTTTTTCTATGGTTTATCTTTCTATTTTACGAGGTCTTGCT
>DASRME010000107.1:0-2878 GCA_035648095.1 Atribacterota bacterium
GGGAAATAAAAAACAACCGGTTAGGCTGATTGATAACATTATTAGAACAAAAATTATTGCATATTTATATTTCATAAGTTGTTACTCCTCTTATTTAGTCGTTAGTATATAGTCTAGTATAGAGCGTTTAGCGTATAGGATAAATCAATACACTAAAAACTTAAAGCGAAAACCCATAATTCAAAACTAAAAACTTTTTTGTACAAACTATTGCTTTTAATGTAGGGGGGGGGATTTATCCGACCCAGCTATTCCAGCATTTTTTAACGGGCTCGATAAATCGAGCCCGTACCTTGATAGGCGAGACGCCTCTTCAACGGATTTGTATATATTACTGAAAATAAAAATGATTACTTGCAATGACATTGCAAATTTATTTTATTGCTATTGTTAATAATATATCATATAATAAATTAGAAGTCGAAAAAATTACTTTTAAAAAAAATTAAAAATTTTTTAAAAAAAAGAAGGATTTTTTAAAAAAGCATATCGTGTATAAGTATTAGTAATTGATATTTTATCACATGCAGAAATAATAATTAAGGAAAGGAGGTGAATTTTTATGAAAAAGAATGTTTCGACAAAAGGTATTTTCTTATTGGTAGTCGTTGCTTTGTTGGCTATTGGATTTACGGGATGCGCACCTACTCCTTATCCCACCACAGGAACAGTTTACCTAGTAGTTTCTGGTTCGTATTATTATGACCTTTATATGGATTTTGATCCTTATTTTTATGATGTTTATCAAGGTACATACACTATAACTAATGTTCCTATAGGGAATCATTTTTTTGAAGCAGAGGATGGTTACTGGGGATGGACTTGGGGCTATGATTCTGTTACACAATACATACATTCTGGAGTAAATAATGTATACCTTTATCCTTCTTATTAATCTCTAACAAAATCTCAATAAAAAACCTATAATTATTATGAAGTAAAAGTATAGGGTATAGTAAAAAAGGACAGGCTGCTTAATCTTAAATATAGATTAGAAAAGCAGCCTGTCCTTTTTTTATACTCAATAAATATTTCTCTAAAAAAAGAGGATTTTTTGAAAATTTGTCGAATATCTAAATAGATAGAGGTTACGAATTATGCATTGCCGGATATTAACAAGAAAGAAATTTCTAATTTTACTGATAGTTTTAATCGGGGCATTATCTCTTCTCTCCGGATGCGGAGGTATTATTCCCCCGCCTATTGTTAACGAAACAGTATATCGTGCTCTTTGTGTGGGCGTTGGGGATTATATGTACTTCCCCGATATTTATGGAAATATCGACCTTCCCGGTACACCTTATGATGTAAATAGAATATGTTATACTCTTGACAGATGCCGATTTGGGTCAGCTGATACCGAATTTTCGGAAATCTGGTATAACACTGATTGGTCTGCTACAAAATCTGCCATCCTGCAGGGAATAACCAATGTTTTTGCTGAGGCAGATTATAATGATGTATCTTATTTTTATTTCACCGGTCACGGAATTCGGGTAAATAATATTTCTTATCTTTGCCCAACTGAAGTAAACTATTTCTTGCCTATGTCCACCTACATCAGTGTAGATGAATTAGAGAATGCTTTAAGCACTATTCCAGGTACTAAAGTAGTTATTCTTGATTCCTGTCATTCCGGTGGATTTATCGGGAAAGGGAGAGAGGAAGTAATAGTATCTCAAGAAGAATTAGAATCTTTTAATGACGAGGTAATTAATGTCTTTTTTCAAGCCCAATCCAAAGGATTGCTTACCACCAATGAATATAAAGTCTTGACTTCTTGCCATTACTACCAACTATGTTGGGGAATACTACCAGCGGAAGGCGACCCCTTCGGAGTGTTTACTATGGGTCTATGTAAGGGCTGCGGATATTATGGTAGTTATCCGGCAGATACTAATCTTGATACTAAAGTTAGTTTACAGGAAGCATATCTTTATGTTAAATCTTATGTAGCAGATTTAGATGCACAGTTACCCTATATTAACATAACCCAGGATGTGCAAGTTTATCCAAATAATTCAAGTTTTGCTATTGTGGAATATTAAGAAAAATAAAAGTAGGACAGGCTACTTAAATAAAATATAATTAAAGTAGACTGTCCTACTTTGGGCACGATGCATCGTGCCCCTACACCTGAATACTGACTACTGATTTTTATCTTTATTTTTCCTTAACTAGCTAACTAAATGGATACGCGATACGAATTTAATGTACCAACGCTATTACCGTAGTATCCTCTTTAACCTGCAGGAACATTTCGGTTCCCTCTTCTATTTTTACATTTTTGCCTGGCACCAGGGCCCCGAAAACTAATCCCACAGGATTACTCAGGATAATTAATCCTAAAATTCCCGCACCTACTGCCACAAATAACCTCTTATTCTCTTCTTCTGCCTTTTCCCCTAATATTAAACCAAGAGAAGTCCCGTCTAAAGCTAAAATTGGTTTAAACTCTATCTCCAACTTTCCCGGTCGTAATAAAATGGTAGCTTTCTTTGCTTTGGTTATTTCACCTACTCCTTTAGAATTAGCGGGAATAAGCAATTTATTATCTAAAAATACATTTTCACTTATTTGAAAATCAAATGTTTCGCCTGTTTTATTATTTTTAGAATTTAAGGTACTTAAAAAACGAACAGGTACTAGGGTACCTGCAGGCACTACCACTTCTTCCACTTGTGGTCTGCCTTCTTTAAAACAAACTCCAAAAATGCTCTCTGCTCTCATAGCCAGGACATCAGATGATGTTTTACCAAATAATATATTCTCTAAATTTTCTATTTTAACAAATAAAGTTTCAGGGGTAATTTTTTCTTCTAACATCCACTGTGAAGCATTGATTTTAAAGATTACGGAAGGTTCTTCCGGAGTTCCT
>DASRME010000108.1:0-8726 GCA_035648095.1 Atribacterota bacterium
TTGAGAGCAATAAATATGTGATGGATTTTGAAGATTTAGAAAGAAAGATTGATGACCCACGGATAAAAATATTAATTCTTTGCAGCCCTCATAATCCTGTAGGAAGGGTTTGGCAAAAAGAAGAGCTTAGCAGATTGGGAAAGATTTGTTTAGAACATAACATAATTGTAGTTTCTGATGAAATCCACGCTGATATTCTATTTAAAGGATACAAACATATTCCTTTTGCTTCTATTTCCAAGGAATTTGCTCAAAATTCCATTACCTGCACTGCGCCCAGTAAAACCTTTAATTTGGCAGGGCTGCAGACTTCTACCATCATTATTCCCAATAAAAAATATTATGGAATTTATAATAATATACTAGATAGCTTAGGGCTAAATGAAAACAATTATTTTGGTCTTATAGCTTTAGAAACAGCATATAGATATGGCGAAGAATGGCTTAGTCAATTATTATTTTATTTACACGAAAATTTAGAATTCTTGATTGAATATTTTAAGGAAAGAATCCCTAAAATTAAAGTGATAAAACCCGAGGGAACTTTTTTGGTCTGGTTAGATTGCAGGCAATTAGGATTCAATGTTAAGAGTTTGAATGATTTTATGCTTAAAAAAGCTAAGATTGCACTTGACGATGGAAATTGGTTTGGTAAAGAGGGGGAAGGTTTTATGAGGATAAATATTGCTTGCCCTCGCTCTTTCCTGGAGGAAGGCTTAAAAAGAATAGAAAGAGCGGTTAATGGTCTATGAGACTGAGTTACCTTCTATTAGCAGTACAAACTCATCTGGGACCACCTGACCTTGAAGAAATTAAAATTATTAACAAGCTTTAAAAAAGTAAAAGAGGTTCAAACTGATCGGATTTCTAGCAAAGAACTCCCTGCTGTACCATACTTATGGGGCAAAGATTGAGAGATAGAGAAAATGAGTTTGCTTCTAATTTTAAGTATGGTACAGTCGAAAAAGTTTTTCACTGATTGCGTATTTTGGTTGATTCAGATACTTTAGAAACAGAGACCGGGAAAATAATGTAGAAAGTAAAATCTCGTTACTTCGTGAAGAAGGCGAGATTTTCTTTTTATAAAATAATTATATTTTAGTTGTCTTATATCTAAAAATACTATAAAATTAATACGTATGAAAAAATAATAAAAAGGTGCGATGATATGAAGAGGAAAGAATATGATGTTATTATTATTGGTGCAGGTCCGGCTGGCATTTTTACTGCTCTTGAGCTTACCAAGAAAAATAATGTATCAGTATTGATATTGGAAAAAGGGAAAGAGATTGAAAAAAGAGAGTGCCTGATGAGAAGTAAAAATGGCGGATGTTTTCATTGTTCTCTCTGTGCAATAATTTCTGGATGGGGAGGAGCAGGCGCCTTTAGTGATGGTAAATTAAATTTATCTACTGAAATTGGAGGACAACTAGATAACTATATTGATAAAAACAAAGTAGCCAAATTAATTAAATATGCTGATGATATTTACCTTGAGTTCGGGGCAGATAAAACTGTTTACGGAGCAAACGAAGAGGAGATAGATATAATAAAGAAAGAAGCTTCTCTGGCAAAACTGAAACTAATACCCACCAGGATCAGGCATTTAGGGACAGAAAAATGTACAAAAATACTGAAAAAGATGCAGGATTATTTAAAAACCAAAATTGATATCAAGACCGATACAAAGGTTGAAAAAATATTAGTGGATAAAGGAAGAGCGATCGGAGTTAAAACGGTAAAAGGGGAAACAATAAAAGGAAAATATATAGTAGCTACGCCGGGGAGGGCTGGTTCTGAATGGCTCAAAGAGCAGGCAGAAGAGCTGGGTATAGAAATAGCTAATAATCCGGTAGATGTTGGGGTGAGAGTTGAAGTTCCTGCTATTATTACCAAACGCTTAACTGATGCGGTATATGAATCAAAATTAATTTATTATACTGAGAAGTTTGATGATAGAGTTCGTACTTTCTGTATGTGTCCTTATGGAGAAGTGGTGACTGAATTTGATGATGGTATCGCTTCGGTAAACGGACATAGCTATCAGGAACATCGGACTGATAATACTAATTTCGCCATATTGGTAAGTAATAATTTTACCGAACCATTTAAAGAACCGATTGCCTATGGAAAATATATCGCACACCTGGCTAATATTTTAAGTGGAGGCGTTATGGTACAAAGGTTGGGGGATTTGGATTTAGGTAGAAGATCAACTCCCAACAGGCTCAAGCACTCTATAGTGACTCCCACGTTAAAAGAAGCTACTCCGGGGGACTTAAGTTTCGTCCTACCCTATAGAATACTTTTCGGAATCCTGGAAATGTTAAAAGCTATGGATAAAATTGCTCCTGGGGTTTATTCCAAAGATACTTTATTGTATGGAGTAGAAGTAAAATATTATTCTTCATGCTTGAAACTTTCCGACTGTTTGGAGACAAAAGTTACTAATCTGTTTGCTGCAGGTGATGGTGCCGGCATAACCCGGGGGCTTATTCAGGCTTCCACCTCAGGAATTATAGTAGCTGACGAAATATTTAAAAGGAGAAATGAGAATAAGTAAATTATGAGAATACTTTTAACTAATGATGATGGAATATATTCGGAAGGGATTCAAATTTTAAAAAAAAAATTAGATAATATTGCAAAAGTTATAGTCATTGCTCCCGATAGGGAAAGAAGCACCATAGGACACGCTTTAACTCTGCGTAAACCTTTGAGAATTAAGAAAGTAAAAGTAGATGGTAATTTTTGGGGATTTTCCTTGGATGGTACACCAGCGGATTGTGTTATTGTTGGTTTATTGGAAATTATGAAAGATGAAAAGCCTGATTTAGTCGTATCAGGAATTAACCAGGGTCCGAATCTGGGTGATGATATTATTTACTCAGGAACTGTTTCTGCAGCAATGGAAGGGGCGATGAGAAATATACCTTCTTTAGCTGTTTCCCTAGCCGGTTTTGAAGACTTTCAATTTGAATCGGCAGCCTTATTTACTAAAAAAATAGCTTGTGATCTGGTGAAAAATAATTTACCACCCAATTTAGTCTTAAATATTAATTTTCCCAATATTGTTTATGAAGAGATTAAAGGAGTAGAAGTCACCAGACACGGGAAAAGAGTATATCAGGATGAAGTGAAGATAATACATGACCCTCAGGGGACTACCCATTATTGGCTGGGAGGAGAGCTGCCAGAAGGAAATATAGAACCCGATACTGATTTTGAAGCAATTTATAATAATAAGGTTTCTATAACCCCGCTTTCTTTAGATCTAACCAATTATCAGATGATGCCTAAAGTGAAAGATTGGGCAAAAAAATGGTATTTTAAATAGAATAATTATAGGTCGGAGAAATTGAAGAGATGAATGAACAGATATATTTAATTTTAATTTTGGTTTTTATAATCTTGATACTTTCCAGATTTATAGTAAGGCTATATAATACCGATCATCAGAAAACTAAGGGGGCAATCTTTTTTTTTCGTATGCTGCTCGGATTTCTGATAGCTATGCTTGTTTTTATTATAATAGAAGTGATAAGGGGTAATAATGTGGTAGAACGTTTTTTCGGCAGTTAAAATAAGCAATGGATACTAATAAAAAAGAATGAAGTGGTTTTTATGAATTTCGAAAAAGCACGAGAAGAGATGATAAAATATCAGATACAGGGAAGAGGCATCAGAGATAAAAGAGTTCTTTCTGCCATAAATAGTATTCCTCGGGAAAAATTTGTCTTAGAGGGAGAAAAAGATAATGCCTATCTGGATTGCCCTTTACCTATAGGTATGGGGCAGACCATTTCTCAGCCTTTTATGGTCGCTTTAATGACCCAATGTCTTTCTCTTAAAGGCCCGGAAACTATTTTAGAAGTGGGAGCCGGTTCAGGTTACCAGGCAGCAATCTTGTCTAAATTAGCTAAAATGGTTTATACTATAGAACGTTTTAGTCTCCTGGCGGATAGAGCGAAAAAAATATTTCAAGAATTAGACATAAAAAATGTTACAGTAATCGTAGGAGACGGGAGCAAGGGCTTAGAGGAATTTGCTCCTTATGATGGTATTATAGTCACTGCCGGAGCTCCGGAAATACCGAAAAGCTTAATAGGTCAATTAAACGAAAAAGGAAGAATAGTAATCCCCGTTGGTAATTCTTTTTCTCAGGATTTACTACTGGGAATTAAAGAAAAAGGTAAATTGAAAATAAAAAATTATGGTGGTTGTGTTTTTGTCCCCTTGGTGGGTAAATATGGTTGGTAGTGGTAATGAAAAAAAATGGAGCGGGAAACGGGGCTCGAACCCGCGACCTTCGGCTTGGGAAGCCAACGCTCTACCGCCTGAGCTATTCCCGCAATTATTTTACTTCAAAATATTATACCTAAATATCATAAAGTTTTCAACTTATTTCTAGAAAAATATTATAGTAAAAATATCGCCTATCGCATGTCGCGCGAAAAAAATAAAAATTCATAGGCAGTGTAGGGGCACGAAGTAACGTGTCCATAGATGACAGAGAAAAAAAGAAAAGTGTACACTAACATTATAAAAATATATAAATAGTAAGAAATAATCATAAAAAAGGAAGTGCGGTTTATTGAGATATTATTCCAAGAAGAAAAAAAGCAGTAAAATTAAGGTAAAAAAAATATTTTTATTTTTAATAATAATTATTGTGGTGATAAGTTTAGTTGATGCCGTTGATATATATAAAAATAGAAATAAAATATTCCCTGGGGTGTCAGCCTTTGGAATTGAATTGGGAGGGTTAAAGAAGGAAGAAACTCGGGAGATTCTTCAGCCCATTGCTTCAAAAATAGTTGATTCACCCCGTATATTAGAATTTGAAGATAAGGAAATACAATTTATTCCTTATAAAGAGCTTGATACTTTTATTGATTTAGATCGAGTAATTGAAGAAACCTATAGTATCGCTCGTACTGGAAACATTTTAAGACGGATAAAAGAGAGAATTGTAGCTGGAAGAAAAGGATATGAAATACCTTTCAGAGCCGAATATAATACCCAGAAATTTGAAGATTTTCAAAACAAAATAATCTCTCTGGTAGGCCGCATACGAAGTGATGCTTATATAGAGGACAATAGAATTATTGAAAGCAGGACAGGGGTAAAACTTGATTTAGAAAGATTTAAGGAAGAAATTATCAAGACATTAAATGGTTTGGATGAAGAAAAGTATATTGTTAATATACCAGTGATTACTATTGCCCCTCAAGTTACTACTCAAAACATTTTAACAGAAACAGCAATAGACGAGGAATTAGGGACATATTCTACCTCATTGGATAATAAAGAAGAAAATACTATATATAATATAAAATTGGCTTCTAAGGCGATAAACGGCATATTAATAAAACCACAAGAGGTATTTTCTTTTAATAAACATGTAGGACCTGCTGAAAAAGCAGATGGATATAAGGAAAGCACGATTATTGCCGATGGACTATTTGTTAATGGTTATGGTGGCGGTATTTGTCAGGTATCAAGCACTTTATATAATGCGGTACTTTTAGCCAATCTACCGACAATAGAGAGATATAATCATTCTATATATGGAGAGGCAACCAAATATGTCCCTCTAGGGCAGGATGCGGCTATATTTTACGAATATAAAAATTTAAGATTTAAGAATAATTTAGAACACGAGATAGTAGTTTTTGCAAAAGTTTTAGGAGATAGATTACAGATAGATATTCTTGGCCAAAATAAAGATAAATTCGAAGTAGAAATTATTAGTAAAGACAAGAAAGTTATCGACTACCAGACAATTAAAGAAAAAGATCCTAAGTTAGAAGTTGGTCAAGAGATCATTGTGCAGGAAGGGGTACCTGGTTATCAGATTAAAACTTACCGAATTGTCAGAAAAGATGGAGAAGAAAAGATAGAATTTTTAGGGGAAGATACCTATAAAAGTGTACCGATGATTATTAGAGAAAATTAATTAGTATATAGTATATAGTATTTAGTATATAGTAAAGAAGAAAGAAAAAAAAGAGCAAAGAACTCCTCGGGATTAGGTGCCAAAAGTTAGGACTACGATGCAGGAGCATAATGTATTGTACCCAGGTAAACGAAAATTATTAAATAAAATGGATCGAATAAATTCGATTCCTACAGGAAATAAAAAAATGGTAAAGAATCGTCTCTTGGCACATTTTTTAAAAATAATATTCATCATATCAATATTGTTACTTTTTTGTTTCCCTCAAATCGCTTTACCACAAACAATTTCTGTTGAATATATCTGTGTCGGGACAGATTATGAGACACCCGTTTATATCATTAAGACTGATGATAGAGAACCGACGATAATGACTGTTGCCGGAACACACGGGAATGAAAAAGCCGGTATTGAAGCAGTAGAATATTTAAAAGACAATATAAAGATTGAAAAAGGAACTTTGATAATACTACCAAGAGCAAATATTGTAGCCTGTGAAAAAGCTGCAAGAAATTATCCTCCGGATATTAATTTAAATAGAATTTATCCTGGAAATCCCCAGGGTAATTCTGTAGAAAAATTAGCTTATGAAATATTTAATTTAATGAAACAATATGATATCGATTTATTACTAGATTTGCATGAATCGATAGAGTTTTATAAGAAGAACCCAAAAAATTATGGGCAAACTTTAGTGATAGATTCCGATGATGACTATTTACACTCGCTTAGTTCTTTTATTGTTGAAGAAATGAATAAGGATATTGTTGAAGATAGCAACAAATATCAGGTTTTACTGGATCCGGTCAAGGGCAGCACTGCTTATAGTGCTTATTATCAGCTTGGCATTCCGGCTTTAACTTTTGAAACTTGCAGGAAATTGCCCTTATCTTTCCGAATAAATGAGCATATAAAGTTTTTAAAAATAATTTTATATAAATGGAATATGCTTCCGACTGAAAGTTAATTCTACTACGCGATGTGGAATTCGTATGCCATGCAAATGACCTTGTAAATCCTCATAAAAAAGGGGCTAAATTTTAGCCCCTTTTAGTTATTTATTGTTTTAATTATCAGAGTAAATCTTTAGTTATCCTGATTGATATTATCGGTTTCAGTTGTCTCTTCTAAAACAGTCTCTTCCGAAGTCGCTTGTTCTGTAGAATCTGAAGTTTTGTCTTCTTCCGCAGAGGATTTTAACGATTCAATTTCCGCATCAAAATCATAATTATAAACAATAACAGCTTCTTCTTTTAATTTTGAAATAAATGTTGATATGGCTTCGTTTTCTCTTTGGCTCTTCAGAATATTAATTACTTTTTCTTTTGCTTCTTCAAAGGTAGGAGAATATTCTTCTTTCTTCTCTTCACATTTAATAATATGATATCCAAATTGCGTTTGGACTACTTCACTAATTTCACCTGGCTCCAAAGAGAAGGCAGCATCTTCAAATTCCTTTACCATCTGGCCTCTGGCGAAAAATCCCAGGTCTCCGCCATTTGAAGCGGAAGAGTCTGTAGACTTTTCTTTGGCTAATTCGGAAAAATCGGTAATACCTTCTTTGAGTTGTAGAAGAAGGTTATTTGCTTCTTCCTCAGTTTTTACTAATATATGACGGGCATGAACTTGCTCGGGCTCAAAGAAACTTGCCTGATTTTCATTGTAATAGTTTAATAATTCATCATCGGTGATACTTACTTGGCTCTTGGTTTCTTGCAATACTTTATTTATCATTAATTGTCTTCTTATATCTTCTTTAATTTGAGCAAGGGTAAGATTATTTGTCTTTAGAGCAGCATCAAACTCTTCAGGAGAAGAGAAATTATCTTTAATCTTGTTTATTTCTAAATTAATTTCATCACTTGAAATCTTAACTTTTTCTTTTTGAGCTTGCTGATATAAAAGTTCATAATCAATTAATTGACCCAATATGTTTTTTTTAAAAGAAACAATTGTTGCTTGGTCTAAACTGGAAAGGGTAGCATTATCATATTGGGAAATAGAGTTTAAAAAAGCCTTTTGCAGCTGGTCAGAAGTAATGCCCGACTTGTTTACCTCGGCAATATAATAGGTTTTTCTCTGGCTGCCAGAGGATCTACTGTATTGGCCTAAACCGTAAAAAACAGATACAATAAAAGCAGCAATAACTACAGTTAATATAATTTTCACATGTTTTCTTATCAATCGTAACATAGTCTATCTAAAATCTCCTTTTAATTTAATTGTGTATTTCGGTTCGTTATTTAGCTATCTAGCAATTAATTAATAAATTATTAATATTTAAACTATCTATCAAGGTAACTAATTTACCTTGCATTTTGTATTTGAAACTAACGACTATTCACTATTCACTAGCGACTATTATAATTGATTATATATAATATAATATTGTAGGCAAGTTTTGTCAAATTATTAATTATAGTATCGAGTATATAGTATTGAGTATCGAGTTAAGAAAACGAAAGAAAAGATAGAAAAAATAACATTCTTCTTTCTATCTAACTACCCCATTAAAGTTTACAGTAACATTCGTATCGTGTATCCCATACCACGTAAAGAGAAAAAAAGTTACTGAAGAAAATAAGAAATAAAATAAGTAATTTTTATAAATAAAATGTACTAAGTTCGAGTAGTGTTTACACTTCACTTAAAATAAAAGTGGTCATGCATGTGATCTTTCCTATAGAATATTAATAAGCAAAAATAGGGAGGAGAACAGCACACATGACCAAAGATGAATGTATTTCTAGTTACAAGTACAGTGTAC
>DASRME010000109.1:0-2790 GCA_035648095.1 Atribacterota bacterium
AGTGAAGTGCACGGTATGGCTCAGAGGGGTGGAACTGTGGTAACCGAACTTAAGATTGGTGAAGCACAAAGTCCTTTAATTGAAGAGGGAGCAGCAGATTTATTGATTGCCTTTGAACCGACAGAAGCTCTAAGGTCTTTCAATAAGATAAATAGTGAGTCTTTTGTTATAGTAAATAGTTCCTCTATTATTCCTTTTACTGTTTCACTCGGTATTTCGGAATATCCTGAGCTATCTTCTGTCTTTGAAGAATTAAAAACCAAAATAAAGAATTTGTTAATCATTGATGCTCAGAAAATAGCTAAAGAAGCAGGGAGCATTATCTCGGGAAATATGGTTTTACTTGGAGCAGCAGTTGCTATTCCAAATTTTCCAGTGGATAAAAAATTGATTATTCAGTCTATGAAAGAAAATTTACCTTCCAAAAGCGTTGAGATGAATTTAAAAGCCTTTGAGCTGGGATTTAAAGAAATAAGAAAAGAAGGGATAAACAGGATAAAGAAAGGAATAGAAAAAATAAAATAGTCGTTAGTGGATAGTGAATAGTCGTTAGTTTTAAATATAATTTTTCAGTTTACGATTTTCAGTTGTTATGCTATTATGTTATCTGTCATTATTTCCCTGATTTTGGGGTAGGGGTCGGATTTATCCGACCCGTGTATTCAGGGATTTGATAAATCATCCCCTACAACTCATTACTCATTACACATTACTTATCAACGTATTTCTTTACTATATACTATATACTATATACTATATACTATATACTAATTTGTAAGGAGGAAATTATGAAAGAAAATATATTGGTTATCAATCCCGGTTCAACCTCTACCAAAGTAGCAATATTCAATCAGGGGGGAAAAGAAATTTTTAATGAAACTATCTCTCATCCTACAGAAGAACTTTCCCAATTTAAATCACTATTAGAACAATGTCCAGTCAGAAAAAAAATAATTTTGAATACCTTGAAAAGGAAAAAGATAGATTTTAATTCATTAAGAGCAATTATAGGTCGGGGCGGTGTATTAAAAGCTCTAAAAGCCGGGACTTACGAGGTTAATAACAAACTTATCAATGATCTAAAAAATTCTCCCATAGAACATGCTTCTAATTTAGGAGGAATTATTGCTCATGAAATAGCTGAAGAAATTGATGTCCCTGCCTATATCGCTGACCCGGTATCGGTTGATGAATTTACCGATATAGCACGGATATCCGGGCTAAAAGAAATAGAAAGGAAATCCTTACTTCACACTTTAAATATCCGAGCGAATGCCTTCCGTTACGCCAAAGAACAAGGGAAAAAATTTGAGGAATTAAATCTTATTGTCGCCCATTTGGGCGGAGGGATATCTATTGCCCCCATCAAAAAAGGGAAAATTATTGACGTAAATAACGCCAATGACGGAGGACCTTTTTCACCCGAGCGAACCGGTTCTCTCCCCAATAAGGCTTTAATCCATCTATGTTATTCCGGTGAATATTCAGAAAAAGAATTGTACAAGCTTATTACTCATCAGGGCGGACTTGTCTCTTATTTGGGGACAAATGATTTCAGAGAAGTAATAAAGAAGATAGATCAGGGAGATAAATATGCAGAATTAATTTTTGAAGGGATGTGTTATCAGATTGCAAAAGAAATTGGCGCGATGGCTGTAGTATTAAAAGGAAAAGTTGAAACAATTATTCTTACTGGAGGCATAGCTTATAACGAAATTTTAGTAAATAAGATAAAAGATTATACGAGTTGGAT
The DNA here is from genome assembly GCA_035648095.1 of Atribacterota bacterium. GTDB lineage: Bacteria > Atribacterota > Phoenicimicrobiia > Phoenicimicrobiales > Phoenicimicrobiaceae > Sediminicultor. The sequence goes on from DASRME010000109.1 coordinate 1,754, forward strand.
AGCTCCGGTTGTAGTTTATCCGGGGGAAGAAGAGATGAAGGCATTAGCCCAAGCAGTGATACGAGTAATAGATGGAGTAGAAAAAGTAAAAACATATTTCTAAAATCAAATTTAATTTGTGTAATTTGTGTTTAGGAGGTTCGAATATGATAAAGAGTTTTAAAGAATTGTTTGCAGATTTAAAAGTTAAGGGAAGAGAAAGAATCATTGTTGCTGGCGGGGAAGATATCGAAACCTTGAAAGCTCTAAAAGATTGTTACGATTACGGATTCGGAGAGGGAATTTTAGTGGGAGATAAAGCAGAAATCGAAAAGTCTCTTTCTTTATTAGGCGAAAGTAATTTTGTAAAAGAAATTATCGGAGCAAAAGATGATGAAGATAAAGCTCGAAAGGCAGTAGAAAAAGTAAAAGAAGGAGGGACACTCCTTAAGGGGAAGATAAAGACAGCCACCCTTTTAAAGGCGGTGTTAAATAAAGAGTGGGGTTTAAGGACTGATAAAATCGTCAGTGATGTTTTTATCTTTGAAGATAAAAGAGAAGGAAATACCAAATTGGTATTAATGAGTGATGGAGGAGTAAACCTCAGACCAGATGTGAAGACCTTAGTGGCAATTATAAATAATGCCGTTGAAGTTGCTCATAAACTGGGAATAGAAATTCCCAAAGTCGCTCTTTTAGCTGCAGTAGAAACTATAAATCCCGATATGGAAGAGACCATCAAAGCAGGGATGATTTCCAAAATGAGTGAAAGAAAACAGATTACCGGTTGTATCATTGATGGGCCGCTGGCTTTAGATAATGCTATTTCAGAATTTGCTGCCCAGAAAAAAGGTATCACCTCACCTGTGGCGGGTAAAGCAGATATTTTAATTGTCCCTGATATTGCCGCTGGAAATATCTTTGGCAAAGCACTGACCTATTATGCCAATTACCAGGTAGGACATACACTGGTGGGAACAAAAACTCCGGTAATAATACCCTCCCGAGCAGATAAAAGTGATGTGAAATTAAATTGCATCGCTGTCTCTATCTTATGC
>DASRME010000110.1:0-2582 GCA_035648095.1 Atribacterota bacterium
ATTCTTTTAAATTTTTCTTGAAGGTAAAGTTTATCTCCGTCATTATTTCCGAAGACTCCTTTTAGAGGGCAGTTTAAATTTTTAAACTCTAAAAAAGTAAACGGAGAAACAAAATCGCCTGCATGTAAGACTAACTCAACTTTTTCCCGGTTGAAAATTTCCACCGCTATTTTTATTTGAGGCAAATTATCATGCGTGTCAGACATTATCCCAATTTTCATCTTATAATATCCCCTGAAGTTTTTATTTATTTTATATTAAAAAATACAAAAAGAAAAGGTTTTATAAAAATATAGAAAAATAATAGTAAAAAATTCAAAAAATTATACTAAAATATGATTTTTTATTATCTATTTTTATCTCGTCTTTTTAAAGTAGGACAAGTGTTTCTTTTGTCTATGAGCATATAAAATTTTAGACAACGACATTAAATTGTGGTAAAATCTTTAATAACTATATTATAAACCTGTAATATAATAAGGAACTAAATAAGGGAGGAACATCGGTGGAGAAAGATATAGAATTCGTTAAAGAAATTGCCTCAAAAGAGAAGAACTTTTCACAATGGTATGTGGATGTAGTAAGAAAAGCTGAACTGGCTGACTATACTACCATAAAAGGTTGTATGGTAATCAGACCTTACGGATATGGTTTATGGGAGAATATGCAGGCAGGATTAGACAGAAGGATTAAAGAGACCGGACATAAAAATGCTTATTTTCCTTTGTTTATTCCCGAGAGTTTATTAAAGAAAGAGGCGGAACATGTAGAGGGTTTTGCCCCCGAGCTTGCTTGGGTTACTCACGGAGGAAATCAGAAATTGGAAGAGAGGTTAGCTGTTCGTCCTACCTCTGAAGCCATTATCTGCAGCCTTTATTCTAAATGGGTAAGGTCCTGGCGAGACCTCCCTATCCTTATAAATCAGTGGGTAAATATTGTACGTTGGGAAAAAGTGACCCGCCTTTTTTTAAGGACTACAGAGTTTCTCTGGCAGGAGGGTCATACTGCCCACCAGTCCGAGCAAGAAGCAGAAGAGGAGACTTTAAAGATATTAAATCAGGTTTATCGTGATTATATTGAAAAAGACCTGGCTATCCCGGTCATTGTGGGGCGAAAGACTGAAAAAGAAAAATTTGCCGGGGCACTGCATACTTATACTTTAGAAGCCCTTATGAGCGATGGTAAAATGCTGCAAGCCGGAACTTCACATAATCTGGGACAAAATTTTGCTAAGGCCTTTGATATTAAGTTTTTAGATGAAGACCAGCAAGAGAAGTACGTCTGGCAGACCTCATGGGGGACGACTACCAGATTAATCGGAGCACTGGTTATGGTGCATGGTGATGAACGGGGATTAAAATTGCCTCCCAAGGTTGCTCCTGTTCAGGTAATCATAGTACCGATTATGTTCGATAAAACCAAGAAAGAAGTTTTAGAGAAAGCTGAGAGTATCCGTACCATTTTGAAGAAAGATTTTCGGGTAGAGATTGATATCCGAGACGGATATACCCCTGGTTGGAAATTCAACGAATGGGAGATGAGAGGAGTCCCTTTAAGACTGGAGATTGGACCTAAAGATATGGCTAAAGGCCAGGTGATGTTGGCGAGAAGGGATACTGGAGAAAAGATAGCGGTAAAAGAAGAAAAATTAGTAGAGATAGTTAAAGAATTATTGGATAATATTCAAGAAAATCTTTTTACCCGAGCCAAGAAATTTTTAGAAGATAATATTCGTGAGACCTCCGATTATAATGAATTCAAAAAAATTATCGAAAAGCAGAGAGGATTAATCAAAACTTATTGGTGCGGAAGTAAAGATTGTGAAGATAAAATAAAAGAAGAAACCAAAGCAAACATAAGATGCATTCCTTTTGAGCAAGAAGAAGCTTCGGGGAAATGTATTTACTGTGGAAAGGAGTCTTCTACTTTAGTGTATTTTGCCCGAGCTTATTAAAAAATTATAAAAATAAAGGAGGGTATAAAAATGGCCGAAGTATTGATTGGAAAAGTAACCGATTACTTTGCTAAAATAGGAATTGCTGCTTTAGAAATTAACAACGGAGAATTACATTTAGGTGATACAGTTCATTTTATTGGGTTTACTACTGATTTTGAACAGAACATAGCTTCAATGCAAATAGAACATCAAGCTGTTGATTCTGCTAAAACCGGCGATGGGATAGGAATTAAAGTAAAAGATAGAGTTCGCCATGGTGATAAAGTATATAAAGTTACCGCTTAGATTAAATTATTATTATAGTTAAGGTCATTCCTCTTTCCCCAGGAATGACCTTGTATATATTTCTTTATTTCTTTATTTCTTTATTTTGGGCAAAATTTTCCAAAAAAGGTTTAATCAGGTCGATAGGCAAAGGGAATAAAATAGTAGAATTTTTATCAGCAGCTATCTCGGTCAAGGTCTGCAAGTATCTAAGCGTTAGAGCCATTGGTTGTGTTGCGATTTTTTCCGCAGCTTGGACTAATTTTTCTGAGGCTTGGTACTCTCCTTCAGCATGAATTATTTTTGCTCTTCTTTCTCTTTCTGCCTCAGCCTGTTTAGCCATTGCCCTTTTCATGTTTTC
>DASRME010000111.1:0-5805 GCA_035648095.1 Atribacterota bacterium
CAACAAGATGCCATTAATTCGGCAAGAACGATGTTAGGTAATCAAGGCGGCGGAGAGTTGACAGTCATGGGTAGAAATGGACGGATTAGAAGCAAAGATACCATTAAACCAGGAAATGACCCATGTCCACCAAGAGACAGAGAGCACTAAATAAAATTATTAACTCTGCTTATTTATTAGAATAAAAATTTCTTGGTAAACCCTGTAGCGGGCTGGATAATAAGAAATAAAAATAGCCGAATAATCTAAAAATGTTTTTTATAGTACATAAATTTTATGTTTAATAAGGAGGGAATAACAATGAGAATATTACCGACAGATCTACAGATTTTGAACACTATTTATAATCAATACTACGACAAATTTATATCATTCTCAAAGAATGATTCAGATCGCAGTTCTAAAATTTTAATACCTATTGATATCACCTTGATTGCCAAGAAATTGAAAGTTGATGTAGATATAATTTTTGGAAGACTCTACTATCATTTGGAACAGAAATATGGTTATAAACGCTCAGCTGACGCCAAGGTTGCTTTTTTCGCGTTACAAGATGGAGCCAATAAAAATTGCATCAATTTCCCTTACATGGCATCTGTTCTGGCAAACTTGAGAGAGAGAGAAAAAAAATACTCGATCGCAACAAGTATTACCATCCTTTCATTAATTATTGCTATCCTTTCATTAATTATTGCAGGCAGATCACTACTATTTCCAATACCCGGTTAAGCAATTGAAAATATAGCATCTGAACAGCGTAGGAAAGGGTAGGGGACGTAAAAAATAATTATATATTGACCAATACTCAAAAAGGTTTATTATTTTTCGTTCGATTAACCGGTACATCTTGTTTTAAATTTACCTGATGGCGAATTTCGGCAATTTTTTCCGCAATACATAGATTTTGATATTCTTTATCGAACTTCTCGCGAAATTCTTTATTTTCCATTAATTTATCCATATAAGCTTTAGTTTTTTTCATAATAAACACCTTTCATAGTTTATTTCAATAGTTGTTCGTCAAATACTTTTGAAAAAGTATTTTCCTCTTTCTTGTTAAACAAAGGTAGGCCGATTAATTTGTAATTTTTGCTCTCAGCCTTTAATAAATCGCCGTTGCTGTATTTATCCGTGATTTGCTGTAAAAAATCTTCTTTCCATCCTTCTTTGCTATCTTTAAACCCACCTTCTTTGTCAGTAAATTGACTGCCTTTTGATTCAATAAATATCTGATAATATAAATTACCTTTTTTGCCTTTCAAAAACAGTAAAAAGTCCGGTTCAAATCCGCGTCCTTGCTTAAAGTCATAAATTTTATATACTTCTTCATTTCGGAGTAAATATACCTCATCATATTTCTCTTCCAAATTCCCGATTATTTTTTTCATAAATTCCAGCAATTCTTTTTCTTCGCTTGTTCCATTAAAACCGTTTAATATATACCACTTGTGTCGTTTTAATTCATCTTCTAAGTTCTTACTTTCTTGATTGATAAGCACACTTTTTTCTTTTATATCTCCAAATAAATCTTCAAAAGAAAAAGGCGAAAATTTTTCAGTTCCTAGATATGGATTGGCAATTTCTTTGAGCTTTCTAGTAAATTCGTCAAAAAACCCCAATAACAATTCTAATTTTATATCATTGCTTATATCGCTTAAATCGGTTTTATCTTTTGAAGTGATTATATTTATCTTAAAGTTGCCAATAAAATTATCCCCGATTATTTCGTCAACACTATTTATGCTTAACTCGTTTTGTAAATTATCAAAACGTAAAAGTGATAAATCTTTTGTTGCTTTTTTATTGATAGCTTTTGCAATAATATGCTTTTCAAAATCTTTTAATTTTTTACTGATTGTTTTGCTTTCTTTTACGGTACTTTCTGCCAAAACCTCATCTTTTTCTTTATCTAAAACGACTTGCTGTTCTTTCATTGCAAATTCTTTCGTTTTGTATTCAAAAACAAAATCCTTTTCAAGCTCCGAGAGTGTTTGTTTCCTTCTTTCCGGATTATCTATCTTTTCGTTCTTCCAAACCCTAATCTCTTTAAAAAAATCACTTTGTTTAAATTCATCTTTTAGTTCAAACTTTTTTACAACTCGATTATCTTGTATGAACCCTTTGTTTTTAAGTTCGCGCTTTAATTCATCAAGATAGCGATGATCGTCATCGCTGTGATAATAAAACTCTTCCAGCACTCTAAGCGGATTTTCCAGACTAGTATCAAATTTTCTCTTATTTTTTTCATGTTCATTATAAGTAAATGGATAATAGCGCACACCTCGTCCGATAAGCTGTATTTCTTGTACGGTGGCTTGTCCTGCGGTTCTCTGCCCGTTTTGATGCCTTTCATCACGTCCTTCATAAAGACGAACTATATCAAAAAGGTTTAAAACGTCCCATCCTTCCGTCAATCGTTTAACCGTAAAGATTGCGCGGATATGGTTATTTTTGTCTTCTAAACTATTAAGCAATTGTTCCTGTTCCTCTGTTGTCTTTTCTTTGGTGCTTGCCTTGTTATCTTTTGAGTTGGTTATAATGCAATTTCTTTCACTAAACTCATCTTTTATGTAGTCCACAATCTCTCTAATACCAATTTTTTCATCTTTAATATACCGGAGCATTTGCTTAACCCGGCTTTTACCTTGTTCGTAAACTTTAAATAAACTTGATTGATCTTGTTTGATATTCCTTTCAATATTTTTAAGAAAATCAAAACTGGCCGGTTCTAATTCGGTAATGAGCGATAAAAATTCTCCATAATCTTTTTTTGATTCTTCAATAAGTTTGCTTCTAAAAAGAATTACCGGTTTAAAATTAGAAATATTGTTTCTGAGTGCAATTTGGTGGCGATACCAATTGAAAAGCAAAGCGAGTAAAATTTTATCTTTCTTTATTAGTGATGTGGAAACGAGATTTATTTCTTTGGTATAGCCAGCTTTTAAAAAATCTACAAGTTCAAATTTGTAAATTGTTTTTGTTCTATACTTTTCTATAACATCCGCATTTTTTGGTATGGTTGCTGTAAATTCTAATAATACATTTTTATTTTCTGTTTCTTGCTCACTCTTGCCTTTTCTTAAGATTTTATTAAGCACCGTATTTTCCCAGCTTTTTTCAATATCTTTTTCGCTAGCGTTTTCTTTTAATTCTAACGGTAAATCCATTTCTATTTGCCCATTCTTTATCGTTGAAGCATTGAGATGGTGTGCTTCATCACCAATCAGCACTAAATCCTTTTTCTGTAGATCTTCAAGCGTAACCGAATTTTCTTTTGCTAAATAAACCGCATTATGAAGTTTATGAATTGAAGTAAATTTAATTTGTATATCATCTCTATCATCGAAGGTCTCCACCTTTCGAATATTTATTATTTTATCGTCAATCACAATATTTTGGCGAAAAAGGTACTTAGTGTGATTTTTATTGATAAAATTATTTTCGGTTTTATCAACGATATTGTTTTGATTGACGAAGAAAATAAAATACCGGTAGCCTTTTTTATAATAATACAAAATTAAAGCCGCCATGAGCATGGTTTTCCCGGTACCGGTAGCCATATTAAACATAAGTTGATTCGGTTCAACTGAATTTTCTTTGTTTCTTAATTCCTCATTTGTTAAAAAAAGCTCAAGTGCTTTTTCCTGCCAGGTCCATAAAGTATATTTCAAGTTCTCTAAAATATAAGAGGGGATCTTTGGTTTTATTATTCCATATTCATAGGCTTTTTCTCGAATGACAGAATAAAGAAAAGGTTGATCGGTTGAGTAGTTCATTTTGCTAAATAAAACTCCTCACTTAATTTAATATCTTCTTCTGAAAGATTATATTTTTTATCTGCTCGCTCGCTAAAGTTCACATACATTTGGTTCATATCCAGCATTTCCACAAAAAGATTCTTTTGCTCTTCCAAACTAAGTTTTTTAAACCCCTCTTCTTTTAATATTTTTTCTTTAAATTCTTTTGTCTTTACATTATAATTTAGGAAATATCGTTCATAAAGCTCATCAAATAGCTTTTCTAATTCAGTTAAACTTTCTGCTTTTAATATTTTTTCTTTTGCTTCCTCGTTCCACTTTGTAAGTTCAAAATAAACAAAATCACCGCCACCCTGCCAGCCAACAGATTTTGAAATACCGGATTGATCGCCTTTGATTACATTGGTTAAACGAACAACACTGTCGTTCTCATTATAATCTAATTGTTCAATGCCTATATATTGAATTCCCATTTTGTGAGCAACGGCTGCAGTTGTTCCGCTTCCAAGAAAAAAGTCAACAATAATATCGTCGTTTTTAACTCCAGCAATTTCAATTATTTGCTTTATTAGCTTTTCGGGTTTTTTGCCATTCTTAAGACGAACACCCCCTTCGCGTGCTATGCCTGCCCATGAAATATGGTTCCAATAATTTGTAAGTAATTCTACAACTTTTAATTCTCCATCAATTTCTTTTATTTTACTCGAATAAAAAGCAAGTGCACCTCCGTTAATCAAATACGAGTACGAACCGTCTTGTTTTTTGTATGGAAAAATTTCATCTCTATTTTTTCTTGAATATTCTTGTAATTCCTTAACTTTTTTTGATGGTTTATGAAGATCTCGTACGCTTACAACATTTTCAGGATTCGAAAATGCAAAATCCGACATCAATCTTGATAAAACTAAATCAGTAACATTCCCATATTTTTCTTTCATTTCACTTTCACTTTTATAACCGTTTTCTTTTATAACTTTGTCTTTAAGCGATATTAATTTCCAGTTTTTAATATTTTCTGATCTTTCCAGATACCGATTGTAGTTTTTATGATAATCAGCTTCTACATAATTTTTCTGAAATGCAAACTTATTTTTATTTTTTGTATAAAAAAGAATAAATTCTGTTACATCGATAGGACCAGGGTTAACTGCTTTAAAACCAGAGGCAGCCGAAACCTTTAGGGAAATAATTTGAGCTTTATTCTCAAGTCCAAAAACTTCATCCATGAGTATATTAAGATAAGCTAATTCATGATGATCTATTTGTATAAATATTGCTCCATTAGGAGACAATAATTCATATGCTATTTTGAGTCTGTTTTTCATAAATGTAAGCCAAGTAGAGTGATTGAAATTATCATTATAACCAAAATCATCTTTACCGATATTATATGGTGGGTCAATGTAAATTAGTTTCACTTTGCCTGCAAATTGCTCTTTTAAGCTGTATAAGGTAAGCAAATTATTACCCTTAATAATCAGGTTTTCCCGGATGGTACCATCCTTATCCCGTTTTAGTTCTTTATTTATATTTTCACCTTTAGCGGTGTATCTTTTCCAATTCTCCAACGCTTTTGGGTCTTCTAATCGGTCAATTTCATCTTTTGCTAAAATTTCATTAAAAAAGATTTCTTTTCTTTTTTGATCTTCTTTAGTCATTCCGCCTTTAAGCGTGCAGTCCTTGAACGGCCAATCCAAAACAGTTTCATCCCGTTCACTTAATAGTTTGTTTCCAGTCCTCAAGCCAATTTTACCTCTATATTGCGTGTAGGAGTTATCCACCTTATTTTCATCAATAAAAAACTTAAGCTCATTTTGCTTCAAAACAAAAACATCTTTAACTTTTATAAAAAACTTTTCTTTCGTTTCTTTTTCACCAAGCAATAATTCAATAAGTTTTTCGTCCAGTTTATCAATTAAATCTTTCAAAAGAGTTTCGTTGAGTTCCTTCTTTTCTTTATCCCAAAGCCGGGAGTCTTTTCTTAACAGGTCGTATAGCTTAGTTTTAAAATTAGTTTTCATAATAGTTAACTCCAATAATTAATTTA
>DASRME010000112.1:0-2438 GCA_035648095.1 Atribacterota bacterium
GGTGACAGTCTCTACCATTCTAGAACTGAAAAAATGTCATTGCACCGGTAAGATTTTGTTAATGAAGGGGGAGATATGTTCTGAGCAATTGATGCCAAAGAATTTTGTTTTCTATAATCCTGAAAGTCATAAGAAGATATATAGTATTTTGGAAGAGAGACAGCCTGCTGCTATTATTACAGCAACCGCCAGGAAACCGGAATTGGTCGGTGCACTATATATCCTTTTCCTTTGATAGAAGATGGGGATTTTGATATACCGTCCGTGTATTGTACTGATGTTATCGGTGAAGAAATCGCTGAAAACACTTATCATGAATTTCACCTTATAACACAAGCCGAGCGTATACCCACAACAGCCTGTAATGTGATGGCCAGAAAAAATCCGGATGCCGGGGAAAAAATGATTGTCTGTGCCCACATCGACGCATATGGAAATGCACCCGGTGCTTTAGACAATGCTTCGGGTACTGTCGTATTACTGTTACTTGCCGATATGCTTCAAAAATATGATGGTCCGATGGCTATCGAATTTATTGCTTTTAACGGAGAGGATAATTTTAGTGCTGGCGGACAGATGGATTATTTACGCCGTTATGGAAATGAATTGGAGAAAACTTTGGTTGCGATAAATTTGGATGATGTAGGTTATATAAAAGGAAAAACAGCTTTCTCTATATATGAATGTCCGGATTTTATCAGTAAAAAAGCCCATCATGTTTTCAGCAGTTTTAACGGTATTATCCGGGGAGAACAATGGTTTCAGGGAGACCATATGATTTTTGTACAGAAGGGGATACCGGCAATTGCTTTTACCGCAGAGAAAATGAGGGACTTAATGGCGCAAATTACCCATACTCAAAAAGATAAGCCGGAGCTGATTGATTGTACGAAACTGGTTGAAATAGCTTCTGTATTAGAAGGGTTCATCGTCGAGTTTGAATAAATAGAATTAAAAAGGCAAAATCTATTTTCATATTGTTATTACAAATAATTAAATAGGAACAACAGGTCCCATTTTCTTTAAAAAGGGGTAGTCGCTAAACAGGGAAAATAGTTGTATAAAATCTTTATTCTTGACAAATTGTTTGTTTATCTGACAAGAATAAATATCCCCCCTCAATAAATCCGATTAGGGAATTTCTGATTTATGGTATAATGGAAAAAATATTATTATCTTTAATCTTTTTTTTCTCAAGCCGGTATAAAAAGATTATTTCATCACTATATATGTTAAGCAAGTATATAATTATTGATTTCTTTTTTAATCATTTGCTTTTTAATCATTAAAAAAGATCAAAATTTCAGGAAATAAAAATGTTTAAATTTCTCGGTCATCGTAATTTTATCTTACCACTGGCTTTCGTTCTGGGATTCGCCTTCCCCCAGCTGGCTCAATGGACTAAATCATTAACTATCCCTGCTCTGGCACTGGTCATGACTATTTCCATTGCCCAAATTCCAACCCAGGAGATTTTAAAGTGGCGAAGCCTGGCGAAACCCCTTGCTATCGGAATACTTTTTAATTATCTGTTTTTAGCTTCATTACTTCTGATATTCACCCAGTGGTTTAATTTTTCAGAGTCGATTAGAGTCGGAATGATTCTGGTTGCTTCGGCTCCTCCGGGTGTAGCAGTTCTTCCCTTTACTTCCTTGTTAGCAGGTAATTCAATCTTATCTTTATTTGCCACTTTTGGCACCTATCTATCGTCAATGTTTATTATGCCGGGTTTAATCTGGCTATTAACCGGCAGCGCAACATTTCCCATGTCAAAATTAGTCATCACGTTGCTTGAATTAATTGTTTTACCAATTATTCTTTCACGTTTTCTGCTTTTTAAAAATTTCTATCAAAGAATTATTCCCTGGAAGGGGATCATTGTTAATTGGGGCTTTTTTATCGTTTTTCTTACAGTAATCGGATTAAATCAAAAAACCTTTTTGGAGCAACCGGATGTCTTAATTAAAATATTTTTCATTGCCCTTGTCAGTACTTTCCTGGGATTTATCCTTTTAAATATCCTTTTAAAAAAAATAGGAATCAATCAAAAAGAACGGATTTCAATGATACTTTTAGGGACCTTTAAAAATTCCGGATTTGCAGCAGCTATTACCCTGACCCTCTTTGATGAAACCGCTTCTCTTCCCGGTGCAATTATTAGTGCGGTTTATGCCCTTTATATGATTTGGCTGGGAAGTAAACGTAATTTATAAAAAAATTACATTGCCAAGTATATAATTAAGCAGGAAAAAGTGAAAAAATAGAAAAGCGCAGGGTAGCGGCACTATGATTAGTTCAAAATGTGATAGGGGAAGGTTCTTTGTCACGTTAAGTAATTAGGTGTATAATTAAAAAAACCGGGCACAAGGAAATTATTATGCTTTAGCAAAGAAGAAAATTAGGTAAAACCAAGACCTATCATATAATGCTCCGGGGAA
>DASRME010000113.1:0-4254 GCA_035648095.1 Atribacterota bacterium
CCACAAATAATATAACTGTGGTCTTCAACCTCCACAATTGAAAAAGCTCCATCGTTCTCTTCTCCGCCATAAGTTTTGTCCCACAATACGTTTCCTTCTTCATCTAATTTTAATACCCATGCGTCGCTATTGCCTGAACCTTTAGAATTAGTTCTTCCAACAGCGACATAGTCGCCGTCTTTAGATTTAATGATAGAAAATAATGTGTCGGTTGAATTATCTCCAAATGTTCGCTCCCATAATACTTTGCCATTCTGATCAATTTTAAATACCCATCCGTCATCTTTGCCCTTACCCTTAGACCAAGTATAACCACAAATAATATAACTGTGGTCTTCAACCTCCACAATTGAAAAAGCTCCATCGTTCTCTTCTCCGCCATAAGTTTTGTCCCACAATATGTTTCCTTCTTCATCTAATTTTAATATCCATGCATCATTATTGCCTGCACCTTTAGAATTAGTTTCGCCTACAATAATAAAATTTTTTTCACCTGATAAAATGATTTCAGCAGAGATATCAGCCTGTATTCCTCCGTAATTCTTTTCCCATACAAACTCTTTACTTAAAGCGTACCTTGATAAGGGATGTAAAAAAAATATAAACATAAATAGAGAGATTAAAAAAAATAATTTGTATGTAATCTTTTTCATTGTTACCTTTATACCCACTATAATTCAATAATAATAGACATGATATTACTTTATCTTAGAATAACATAGAAATAATTATTCTATTAGAAATATTAAAGGGTCAGGTTTTTATTCAACCTGACCCTTTAATTCGATCTAATTAAAATCACTTTACTTTCTTATCATATCTTCTGTAAGTAATTCACTCTTTAGTCCATATTCTTGCCATCTTGTCTGTTCTTCTTGGACTGTGGCTAAAAGTTTAGGATCAAGTATCAGGCGTAAAGCCATTGCTCCTGATATTTTTGCAGTTTGCACTGCAGCCTCATGTCCTACATCAGTAATACTTATATCAGCAAGTTCATCACTATGTCCGGCTAATTTTGGTACATTGGCTATAGCTGGAGCTACGCTTATACCCGGTACGTTCACTGAACCGTATCCGCCTTCATCCCAGCCACTAGGGTTACCCAATTCTTCTGAAATAGCTTCTGAATCACCATATTCATTAACATATTCCCACCAAAGATTATTTAGCCATCCATATTCTATTCCATTGTAATAATTAGCATAATGCCTAATTTTTACTTCAGTGAATGTAGCCATTGCTGCTCCTTGAGCAATCTGATCAATCTTTTTTGCTTTTTCATCCATAGCTTTTTGGCCCTCTGGTTTGCCAAATCTATTCCAATGGTCTACCTGGACATAATCATTAACTACATTGGGAGCGCTTCCTGTTTTTGTAATAGCACTCATAAATCTAAACTCTGGTTCTGAATGCTCTCTTTGCATATCTACAGCAGTAAGGAAAAGTCGAGCAGCATCTAAGGCATCTCTACCATCCCAGGGGCTAAAAGCGGCATGAGAGCTTTTTCCATAAAACTCATATAAAGCGGCATCAATTAAATAACAGCAATTGCCCAAACCGGCTTTACTTCTTTTTACTTCATTGCCAAAACCATGGCTCCTGAATAGTACATCAACTCCATCAAATACGCCCGCTTTTGCCATGGCTGATTTATCTGGAGGAGGGACTTCTTCGGCAGGGGTTAAAACAGCCCAAACACTACCTGGAAGATTGTTTTCTTCCATTAACTTGGCAAGATTTATTGCAGCTCCTAAAGCAACTGGACCTTGCATGTTGTGTTGACAGCCGTGGAAAGCTTCTTTTTCTCTTGTGGGAGCACGTAAGGCATCTGCTTCAAACATAAAGGCAATAACTGGATGCTCACTCTTCCCTTTATACTTGGCAACTAAAGCAGTGGGTAATCCTTCAGCATTAAATCTCTCTTGGATTACACTATTATATCCTTCATCTAAGCCTTCTACGCCATAAGTTACTTCAAAATTATATTTCTCTAACTCTCCTCCAAGCATTTTTGAAACATTATATTCATTATAACCTGATTCTGGATTATTATATTCCCAATCAATCATTTCAGCTATTTTTGGAGCATATTCATCAATCATCTTATCCAATTTTATTCTTAAATCGGTATTTCTGCTATCTTCTTTGGGAATTAATCCTTCAGGCACAACTTCTGCTGGTTTGCCGTCAGTCTCAAGCTTTTCTAGAATTGCTTTATTTTCCTGCGTATAAGTATCTGAAGTTCCTGCTGAAAAGGCCACGCAACCAAAGGTTAAAATAAAAAGTAAAAGAAAAACAATTGTAGTAGATACCATAGTCTTTTTGTACATTTATTAATACCTCTTTCTTTTTTAATTTTTAATATGAAATTTAATCTCAAAAATAATTCAATCTTAACATGATAGATTTATAAGCCATCTATAATATATTATCACCCCCTATTGATCATTTTGTAGAACATCATTAAGCTAAAAAATTAAGATTATATTTCATGTTCTACTTTTAAACCGCTATGGTATGCATCATTAATTAGAATGATATCATCTTTATAATTGTTCCCCACAGCAAGAATAGGTTCATAAGCTATAATTGCATTTTTCTTTTACTTGTCAGTTAATTGATAATTGTTCATAAATTTTTTAACTGATTTTTATTTTCTATTTTTATATAAAAATACCCCAGCAAATAAATCCATTTCGTTAATTAAAACAAAAGGGACCTATCCGCTGGGGTCTTTTCTACCCACGGTGTAATACTAAATGCTAAAGAAATAGTATTTTATACCACTTGGACCAGGCTCTAATCTTGCTAAATCTGATTAGACGGAACCCTAGGTATACTCCCAAATAACAAAAAAACTTTCGTCTTTATTTTAGTCTATAAAGACTAAAAGGGACGAAAGTTATTCGTGGTACCACCCTAATTCAGTAAAGAAATATTTAGTATCTTTACTCTCATTAGATTACAGATAACGCCCTTTAGCGTCATAGATTACTCAAGAAATTTTCACCTATGATATATAAGAAGAGGAGATTTTCGACAAACTTATCCTACCAATTCGCACCAAGCATTGGCTCTCTTTAAGCAATCAGTCTGTCTACTTATTCTTCAATAAGTATATTTTCTATTTAAATTATAGGTTACATTATCTAATTTTAAATGTCAAGGTAATTTTGTTATATTGTTACTAACAAATTAAAAATAAATTGTTTTTTAATTATTTAGACGGAAAGGTATTAAAACATAAATTTTAATAATCCTTATAAAAAAAGTGCTTGTTCCTCTTAAGAATTCAAAGAAAGTATGGCAATCTTTATTCCCAAACGAAAAACTTTTCAAAAAAAGAAGGAGTTTTGAAAATAATGTCGAATATATGAAAGAGTATCACATTTCAGCCTCGTACTAAACTAAGAAAAAGAGAGAAGGTAATCTTCTCTTCTCTTATCTTTTCGCAACTAATATAAGGAAATGGGGTTAAATCTTTATCCTTTATAGTTAATCAAACTATTTGGCAAGGATAAAGATTTGACTCCGGTACTTTAACATAAACTATGCAAAATATTTTTAATCATTATATCCAATCGATTTCTTCTAAATTTTCTCACCTGGAAACAAGTGAAATGGGTTACCGTGCCGATTTTGAAATTTTGCTAAAGGGTATTTTTGAATCAATCAAGGTCAGACGAGTAGATCATGACGCCAAAGCCAGGCAGGGAAACAGACCGGATTTTATTGTCCTGAATAAAGATGTGCCCCTTTTGTATATAGAAGCCAAAGATATTGGAGTATCTCTGGATAAAGTAGAAAAATCGGAACAAATGGCCCGCTATTTTGGTTATACCAATTTAGTTCTTACCGACTATCTAGAATTTCGATTTTACAGAAATGGCCTTCTGTATGAGGAACCAATTAAAATAGCAAGTTATAATTTAAAAAATCGCATCATTACGCCACTTCCACAAAATTATGAGCATGCAGCAAAAACACTGCTCGATTTTACCCAGTCACAAAAGGAACCAATAAAATCAGGTAAACATCTCTCCAAGATTATGGGAGGAAAAGCGCAAAGAATCAGAGATAACCTAAGACATTTTCTGATCCTTGATTCTAAACAAAATATAGAACTTGTTCATATTTATGAGGCAATCAAGAAAATGCTGGTGCACGATCTTACCATAGATACTTTTTCGGACAGCCCAGACCTTGGTTTATGGATTATTCGTTGCCCGATACTACGATGATTCGCCAGATACC
>DASRME010000114.1:0-2676 GCA_035648095.1 Atribacterota bacterium
CTATAAATATCAATAACCAATTTAACCGTTGTTTTACATCCTCCGGAACTGTAGAAGATTCCCTCATAATTATTCCTCAACTTTAATGGTAAGGGTTACCCAAAGGGGCCAGGCACCTTTGGGTAACTTTTTAATTTTTATTCTTTAACTATCTGGAAAAGCTTATTTATTGCTAAAAAAATAAAGGGCGATATCAGGCTGCTATATAAAGCCTCGGAGAGGGCTACACGGTTTAAACTCCAGGCCAGGCTATATTCGATTCCAAAAGCACGTAATAGAAAAACTATTAAAATACTTTGCAAAAATGATGCAATGAAAGTAACTATCGGAATAAGAAATAATATATGTTCATGAAATATTTTTTCTTTTAAACCCCCACAAGAAAAACCTATCACCGTTTTTACCAAGGCATTCATTCCTAAGAGACCGGTAGAAAAAATATCCTGTAAAAGCCCGGAAAAAAAACCAGAGATAGTTCCTTCCTTTGTTCCCTTCATCAAGGAAAAAACTACTACCACCACCATGATTAAATCAGGCTTTATTCCTAAAATAGTAATCGAATTTATAAGAGTAAGTTGAATGACTAAGGCAACTACAATTATTACACATTTAAGCAAAATCTTCATTAGCTTTCTCCTTGTTTAATTAAATAATCAGAAAAATAGATCTTGATATAAAATAATGGGTAATGTTTGTTTAAGGCATATTAAGTCGGCGGTGGTTTAATCTTTTTAGCATTTAAGACTTTCATAATAGGCAAATAGAGAGATTGGTGATATTATTATATTTTTATTACAATGATGATAACACCTGGATACTAAATTGACTGATATTTCATTTTTCATATAGTTTATAGCTATTTCAATTAATTATATTTACTCATTTATCAGGTACTCTCTAAAGCATTATCTATTATCGTTTTATTTCTTTTAGAGAGTAAACTACCTTCCCTAAAATTACCAACCAGATAAAGTAAAAAAGGGCTAAAGTTCGGAAAGCCCTGTTTGGTTGCTTAATCGATCTATAAATCCATTCCATTCCATGTCTTTGCATCCACAATGGTGCCCGCGGTATTCTACCGGAAAGGACATCAAAACTTCCACCTATCCCCATACATACTGGAACATCCAACCGTTTCAAATTTTTATTAATCCATTTCTCTTGCTTGGGTACACCCATGCCCACCAGCAATATATCAGGTTTTTTTTCTTTAATTTCCGCAACAATCTCTTCTTCCTCTTTGTTCCTATCATTATTGCCACCTTTAATATTTTCACAATTTCGAAAATCTTTACAATTAAAATAACCATGGTGGGTTCCAACTATTTTTATTCCCGGATATTTCTTGCTTAAGTTTAAAGCAGCTTCTCCGGCCACACCAGGACAAGAACCTAACAAATATAAGGAATACTTCTTCCTGGCAGCCAATCGGCATATGTTATGTATTATGTCTATACCAGTTACCCTTTCAGGTAAAGGATAATTTAAAGTTGTGGCAGCCCATAAAATACCTGCTCCATCAGGGGTAACTAAATCTACAGATTTTAATATTTTGTGATATTCAGGGTCTTTCCTTGCCCGCAATACAGCTAATGTATCCGGAGTAGCTATTTGATGAGGTTTTTTAGATACTATAAATTTCTCTATTTTTTGAATGGTTTCTTGATTATCTATCTGGTCAATTCCTACCTGAAAGAGCTTTATGCGATTGGTCAAAATATCCCTTTCGATAATCAATTCCTTTGACTGAACCTTATTCTTCAATAATTTAAAAGTTATCCAGCCAAAAGCAGTAAGAGTTAATAGTAGATAGAAGTTCCCGTATATAGAAACAATAAAAGCTGATAAACTTAAGTAAAGAGAGACTCCGATAATTGTTGCACTCGCTCCTTGAGCCGAAAACCCATAAGATTGTAGTTTCTGGTGCAATCTACTGCTACCTCCCGAAAATAAAGGATATTTTTCTATAGCAGGGGCTTCCTGACTGGTATAATTAGCTACAATAGAATAAGATCTGTCTATAATCGGTACACCTAAAATTAAAAGTGGAATTAATAAAGCTAAAGCTGCTGTGCTCTTGGATACGCCTACAATCGCAATCACCGCTAATATAAATCCAAAAGCCATATAGTAGGAAGAAAATTTCCCTCGAGAGATATATTTGATAAAAATAAATGATATCGTCGCCATAATTAAAGATAAAACTTCTGCTAAAATTAATCCCTGTCTCTGTGCAAGAGAAACTATAAAAAAAGTTAGAGAAGCGATAAAGACAATATAAGGGGTGATATCTCCCAGTTCATCTGCCTGGCCGATAGAATTTGCAATACTTATAAGCCAGATTACGGTTAGAGGAATAGATAAATAGCTAAGATAAAGATACTCTCCCGATGAGGATGAAGAAGCTCGTAAAAAATCTATTTTAATCCCAGAATAAATTATAATTAAGGAAATTAAAACTTGAAATATTAATTTAATCCCTGGCGGAAGCTTATTCTTCCTGTCTGCCCTCCCTAAGATGACCATCAGCAAACTACATATTACGATGCCTGCAACTTTAAATATCATTCCGGCTTCAAACATATAAATTATTTTCCTTCATTTATTGTTTTATTTCTTATTTATTTCTTATTTTTGCATTATTTTTATGTTTTTACTTTTTTCTCAATCTAATGA
>DASRME010000115.1:0-2366 GCA_035648095.1 Atribacterota bacterium
GGATATTAAATATAAAGACGTTACAATATCTGTTTCAATTATCGTAACCTATTCCTCTTCAAATCTTTTAATTTTTTTATCCGATTCAAATAGCAGACGATATTTTTATGGGCATTATCGCTGAGAGTCTTTCTTATAAATAAAATTTTGTTTTCTATGTTTTTGAAGAGCTCAGTGCCTTGGACAGGCTCGAGAAAATTTCAGAATTATTTTTATTGAAATTGACTTGATGTGTTATAATTACAAAAATAATGCAAGAAAAAGAGGGGGAGTTAAATAGAAAAATATCAAAATATTAATCAAAGTTAGATAAATGATTAAATGAGACGTAAGATTAGGAGTATAAAAATGAAATTATTTTTTTATGGAGGTTTAAAATAATAAGGATGCTCCCCAAGAAATTGATCAAAGAAGACAGAAGTATCAGAGAAATTGATAACACACTTTCAGAAAAAGAAACCTGTAAAGTTTTTCTAAAAGAGTATAATAAAAAGAATAAAGAGGATTACCACTTTATTGGTTTAGGTGATCCTATCAAAGAAGAACCATCTTGTATTTGTACAGATAATTTGAATATTGAAATTGCACCGGTTTATTATAATAAAGATGAGGCAAAAGCTACCTGGGGATTAGTTAAATTAATGAAAAAGAGGGAAAAAAATAAAAATAATAATCTTAAAAATAAAGATAAAAAAGACTGCTTAGCTGAGGCAACCCAAATGTTCTGCGATTCTTTAAATGAGCGGATAAAGAATAAAAATATAAAAAAATATCATCATAATGGTAAATTATTTTTAATTGTGGAAGAGGGAGTAGGTTTAACTGAAAAGGAAGCAGTGGAGTATTATATTAATCAGGGCAAAAAATTTAATAATAATGTTTTTGATGAAATCTGGTTGATGTTACAGTCAGCAGGGCATTATAAAATATATTTATTGGATGAAAAATAATTTTTTTCTATTAAATAATAATGGGTTGACTTTTTCAGGAAAGAAAAAAAGAGAAAAAATTTTGAATTATCACAAGTAAAACCCAGGAAGAAGGTATATTTAATTTTTTGGTGTTTTTATAAATAAGAGAGGGAATACGATATCACTTACACAACAGGGTATCCAAACAGAGAGAAATAAAAAAACAAAAATACCAATATAGGTAAACCAGTACAAAGTGTTTCCTAGGGCCATAATAATATGGAAGAGCGAAGCCCAGGTGCTGAAAAGAACATGACCAAGATGAGGGAACTTTGTAGAGGGCTTTAGATAAGCTACTCCAATTCCGAATAAGGCTAAAGGATTGACCAGCCACCATTCTTCAATAAAACCTAAATGAATTTCTCGATGGGGCAGATTGAGTAAAATTTCACCCAGATAGGGGATTACCGAATCACTTAATGTAGCTATCCCGACAGAACCCACATAGCCGATGAGGATTAAAGCTATCAGGTTACATTTTATCTTACCCCTCTCACATTTATAAAAATTATACATAGAGGCGGTAACGAGTGCGCTTAAAAAAACATGGAGAGGGTGAAGGGTATAAAAAAAATTATAAGATAATTTGATGGGTAATTTTTGCAAGAATATTATCATGATTATTCCGGTAGCAGCTCCGAAAGCAGTAAAGGGCATATGTTCTTTTAATTCTTCAAGGATTTGTTTATACATTTCTTTTCCCTATTTTTTAAGCTAAAAATTTTTTAGACGAGGAGGGTGTAAGGGTAATAATTGTTTAATAAGATTATAGTAATATGTTATACTTATAAAAGCAGAGAAGTCAATAAAATTTCTCAATAATTTCTAATTTTTATTGGTAAAACTAAATAATTAAAGAAGAAAAGAGAAAAGATAGAGTGAAGATTGGATGCCATATTTCTATTGCCGGGAGAATGGATTTTTCTGTTGTTTTTCTGTACCAAGGTTGAGGGTTAAGATAAATGCCGGTAGAAAGAATCTTAAATGAATTACAAAAATATAGTAAAGTCAGTTCCTGCTTTACTGACTGGAGACATATTCCGGCTAAATCTGGAATTTATGAGGAATTTCCGGAGTGGGTAGACGATAGACTGGTAAGGATTTTGAAAGATAAAGGTATTAGTAAACTTTATTCTCACCAGGCTTCTGCCTTAGAGTTTATCAGGAATAAAAATAATGTAGTGGTAGTTACACCTACTGCTTCCGGAAAAACTCTTTGTTATAATCTGCCGATATTGGATTCTATTTTAAGAGATGAAAATAGCCGGGCACTTTATCTGTTTCCCACTAAAGCTTTATCTCAGGACCAATTGACTGAATTGTATCAATTAGTATCAGTCCTGGATGAGGGAATTAGGACTTATACCTATGATGGAGATACTCCTTCTTCCGCCC
>DASRME010000116.1:0-5922 GCA_035648095.1 Atribacterota bacterium
CCAAAAAATATATTGAAGAGAATTATGGTAAAGAATTTGCCAAATCATTTCAAAATTCAGAAAAAGTGAATAATAAAATAGGAAAAGCAAATATTCAAGATGCTCATGAATCTATTAGACCTACTTATGTACTTAATCACCCGGAATCAATTAAAAAATATCTAACCAATGACCAATATAAATTATATAACTTAATCTGGCAAAGATTCATTGCCAGCAGGATGAAGGCTGCTTATCTGGAAAAGATTACTATAGATATAGAATCAGGAAAATATATCTTTAGGACTTCCGGTTCTAAAATATTGTTTAAGGGATATATGATTATCCATGACGAAAACAATCAATATTTAGATAAAATGCCTGACATTAAAGAAAAAGATAAACTTAAGTTACTAAAAATAGAGGCAAAACAATCTTTTACCAAACCTCCTCCCAGATATACAGAAGCCAGCTTGGTAAAAATACTAGAAAAAGAAGGAATAGGCAGACCCAGTACATACGTACCAACTATCGGAACCTTACAATATCGAACATATGTGGAAAAAGTAGACAAAAAATTTATACCTACAGAATTGGGAATAACAGTAAATTCTTTTTTAGTTCAATATTTTCCCGATATTATAAATGTTGCTTTTACTGCAAAAATGGAAAAACAACTTGATGAAGTCGAGTCTAATAAAAAAAAGTGGGAAGAAGTATTGAAAGTATTTTACAAGGCATTTTCCAGTGATTTGGAAAAAGGAAATAATGCAGAAAAAATTAAAATGCCAAAGATATTCAGTGATGAAATATGTGATAAATGCGGCAATAAAATGTTGATAAAAAATGGACGTTTTGGTAAATTCTTAGCTTGTTCGAATTTTCCCAAATGTAAAAATACAAAACCCTTTTTGGATAAAATTGGCATGTCTTGCACCGAGGAAGGATGTACGGGAGAGATTGTTAGAAAAAAAACCAAAAAGGGGAGGGCATTCTATGGGTGCAGTAATTACCCCAAGTGTTCTTTTATGACCTGGAATAAGCCGGTTAACAAAAGATGCCCTCAATGCAATTCTATTTTAGTATCAAGTCATAATAAAAAAAGTGGATTTTATTACAAATGCAGTAATTCTGATTGTGATTATAAAGATTTTATAAAAGAAGATAAAAAATAATTTAAGAGCAGCAACAAACATTATTATAGTTATTTATGGTTCAAAAAAGAGAATTTGCTCCTTAAAAAATAAAAATAGGAGTGTTTAGGTTTGGAGAAACGTATAGAATTATATATTTTATTTCTAAAGAATGAGAAGAACTATTCTAACCATACTATTGTTTCCTATAAAAATGATTTAATGCAATTATTAAAATATCTAAAGGATGATAAAATATTAAAGGTACCCAGTGTACAATATGTACAATTTATTGACCGAAGTATTATGCGAAAATATATTGTATATTTAAAGAAGAACAATTACTCGGTAAGAAGTATTGCCAGAAAAGTTTCTACAATCCGTTCTTTTTTTAAATTTTTATTAAGGGAAGGAATCATTAAAATTAATCCGACGATTAATTTGATAACGCCCAAGATAAATAAGAAATTACCTTATTTTTTATATTTGCAAGAAGTAAACAAACTTATCGAGACACCACCTCTAAATACACTACTTGGCATTAGAGATAAAGCAATTCTTGAATTGCTTTATGGTACAGGAATCAGAGTTGGGGAACTCGTGAACTTGAATGTTCATGATATAGATTTGTATGAAAAAACGATTAGAATATTTGGAAAAGGTTCAAAGGAAAGAATCTTACCCTTGGGTAATCCGAGTATAGAAGCAGTGCAAAAATATTTAGCCAGTAGAAATTTATTTAGAAAAAATATATCTATAAATAAAAATGACCTAAATGCCTTATTATTAAATCGATTTGGAGGAAGATTGTCAGCAAGACATATACGTAGAATTATTATAAAATATATGAAAATAGCTGGTTTAAATAAAAAGATAAGTCCCCATGTTTTAAGGCATTCATTTGCTACCCACCTTTTAGGAGGTGGAGCGGATTTACGTTCGGTCCAGGAACTTTTAGGGCATGAGAGTTTATCTACTACTCAAATATATACTCATATTACTAAAGAAAGATTAAAAGTAGTTTATAACAAATCTCTTCCCAGGTCTTAATACTAAAAGTTTAAAAGGAGATGAAATAAAAAATGTTTAAAGGAACTACAATTTTAGCTATAAAACATAAAGGCGAAACAGCTATTTCCGGTGATGGTCAGATAAGCATGGGTAATACCATTATGAAGAACAATACTATAAAGATACGAAAAATTTACGAGGATAAAGTTCTTACAGGATTTGCCGGGGCAAGCGCTGATGCTATCACTTTATTTGAAAAATTTGAAACAAAGATAAATGAATTTCATGGAAATTTACCCAAAGCAGTTATTTCTTTAGCTAAAGAGTGGCGAACTGATAAAATATTAAGAAAATTGGAAGCGATATTAATTGTTGCAGATAAAGAGAAAATTTTTGTAGTATCTGGAACTGGTGATATAATCGAACCGGATGATGATATTGCTGCTATTGGGTCAGGTGGTCCTTATGCATTGGCTGCGGCAAAAGCTTTGGTTAAATATTCAAAATTATCTGCTTATGAAATAGCTTTGGAATCTTTAAAAATCGCTGCATCAATTTGTATTTATACTAATGATAAAATAACAGTAGAAAAATTGTAATAAAAAGGAGGAATGATAGTTGATTAACGATTTAACCCCTTTGCAAATTGTTTCCGAACTTAATAAATATATAATTGGGCAAGATAATGCCAAAAAAGCTGTAGCTATCGCTTTACGAAATAGGATCAGAAGACAGAAATTACCTCCGGAATTAATAGATGAAGTGGCTCCAAAAAATATCATCATGATTGGTCCTACCGGAGTTGGAAAGACAGAAATCGTTAGAAGGTTATCCAAATTAGTTAAAGCTCCTCTGGTAAAGGTTGAAGCAACAAAATATACCGAAGTAGGCTATGTGGGTAGGGATGTAGAATCGATAATTAGAGATTTAACGGAAGTAAGCGTTCAATTGGTTCGAAAAGAATGGGCGAGCAAAGTAGAAGAAAAAGCTAAACAATTGGTCGATGAGAAAATAATAGATTATTTATTTCCAGTGGCGAATAAGAAAAAAGAACAAAAGATGGATTTATTAGATGGCTCACTTTATGATGACATGGAAGAAGAAAAGAAGGATTCTTTAGAAGATTTAACCAAAAAAGATGGAAGAGAAGAAAGGTTTGAAAGAACTAGAAAAAAATTCAAAGATAAATTAGAAAAAGGTGAGTTGGAAAACAGAATAATTGAAATTGAAGTTGAAGAAAACGCTCAGCCTACGGTAGAAGTTTTTTCCAATTCAGGCATAGAGGGAATGGGTATCAATTTTAAAGATATTCTGGGTAGAATGTTCCCTCAAAAAATGAAAAAACAAAAAATTACCATTGCGGAGGCTCGTAAAACATTAATCTATAATGAAATTCAAAAGTTAATAGAAATGGATGAAGTCATTCGAACTGCTATTGATAGAGCGGAGAATTTAGGAATCGTTTTTATCGACGAAATCGATAAAATTGCCAGTCAAGAAAAAACATACGGACCAGATGTATCCAGAGGGGGAGTTCAAAGAGATATATTGCCCATTATCGAGGGTTCAACAGTGATGACTAAATATGGAGCAGTAAAGACTAACCATATATTATTTATTGCAGCCGGGGCTTTTACCACTTCAAAACCTTCCGATTTAATACCTGAATTACAAGGGCGATTCCCTATTAGGGTTGAATTGAATAATTTAAACAAAGAGGATTTAAAAAGAATATTAACTGAACCCTGTAATTCGCTAATAAAGCAATACATATCCTTACTTGCTACCGAAGGCTTAAAAATAGAAATCGCAGATGACGCGATCAACGAAATTGCTGAAACCGCTTTTTTAGTAAATGAACAGACAGAAAATATTGGGGCAAGAAGGCTTTATACTATTTTAGAAAAATTATTAGAAGATATTTCATTTAACGCCCCCGATCTTAAAAAAAAGCAATTTACTATTGATGAAAAATACGTTAAGAAAAAATTACAAAGCATTGTAAAAAATGAAGATTTAAGTAGATACATTTTGTAATTCACCGATTAACTAATTGACCAATTGACCGATTAAATTAGTCGTTAGTAAACAAAATTAGCATATAGCGTACAGCGTTTAGCGTATAGGAACTTAAAATACAGTAATGAGTAATAAGTGATAAGTAACCTATTTTAGGAATTAGGAATTTTAATCTCATTACTTATTACTAATTACTGTATTTTATACGAGATATGGTATTGTTAGTATATACTTTAGTAGGGGCATAAGAGAAAAAGAAGAATGTTGCTTTTTTCTATATTTTTATCTCTTTTTTGAATCTTTACTTGATACTATATACCCGATACTATATACTTGATACTATTGTATTATTTTCTTGATTTAGAAAAAATATTGTGTTATACTATTTTTGATTTTACGCGCTTATTATATGTAAGTTTTAAAGGATTATAACAATTTTAGAATTAAAATAATAAAAAATATAAGAATATAAAAATGAAAATTGGAGGATAGTAGATGAGTGTAATTTCAATGAAACAGTTACTGGAAGCAGGAGTACATTTTGGCCACCAAATGCGCCGATGGGATCCTAGAATGAAACCATATATTTTTACAGATAGAAATAATATATATATTATTGATCTTCAACAGACCGTAAAATTCGTTGAGGTAGCATATGATTTTATAAGAGAAATATCCAGCGATGGTGGTAATATACTATTTGTTGGGACTAAAAAACAGGCTCAGGAAACAATAAAAAGTGAGTCTGAAAGATGCGGTATGTTTTATATAAATTATAGATGGCTAGGTGGAACATTAACTAATTTTGACACCATTAGAAAAAGAGTAAAAAGGCTTCATGAATTGGAGGAAATGGAAAATAATAAAATGTTTGAAGTTCTTCCTAAAAAAGAAGTGATAAATTTGAAGAGAGAAAAAGAAAAACTTGAAAAGATATTAACTGGAATCAAAAATATGGAAAAACTTCCTGCTGCAATATTCGTAGTTGACCCAAAAAAAGAGAGGATTGCAATCGCTGAAGCTATCAAACTTTCTATTCCAATTGTGGCAATTGTAGACACAAATTGTAATCCAGAAGAAATTGATTATATCATTCCAGGGAACGATGATGCAATAAGAGCAGTAAAACTAATTTCTTCAGTTATAGCTAATGCAGTTATTGAGGGAAAGAAGAAATCAATCGTAGAAATCGTAGAAAAAGAAACTTAAATATTAAGGCATAAAATATTTATTAAAAAAACAAGGAGATAAGGATGAACATTAATGCCCAGATGGTTCAAGAATTACGAAAAAAAACAAGTGCTGGAATGATGGATTGCAAGAAAGCTTTAACAGCTACCGAGGGAGATTTAGAAAAAGCCATTGTATATTTACGTAAAAAGGGAATGGATGCGGCTTCTTCTAAATTAAACAGGCAAGCCCTAAATGGAATAGTAGGATCCTACATTCATCTCTATGGGAAAATAGGCGTTTTAGTTGAAGTGAATTGTGAAACAGATTTTGTAGCCAATACTGGGGAGTTTAAAGAATTTGTGAAGGATGTTGCCATGCAAATTACAGCCTCAAATCCTAAATTTATTTCCAGAGAAGATGTTCCCAATAGTATCATTGAAAAAGAAAAAGAAATATTTTATGCACAAGTTGAAAAATCAGGTAAACCTGAACCGATTATTAAAAAAATTGTTGAAGGAAAATTAGAAAAATATTATCAAACAAATTGTTTAAAGGAACAGGAATATATTAAGGATAATAGTAAGAATATTAATCAATTGTTATTAGA
>DASRME010000117.1:0-4744 GCA_035648095.1 Atribacterota bacterium
CTACTGCTGCAAAAGCCAACATCACCCAACCTATCATTCCAATCACATGGGAGGGCCATTCTTTAATACCTGTCATTCCAGAAAATCTTCCATCCACAAATGTTGTAACGACTAGATACTTCCACCAAAGATATGTAACCAAACAAGCAAAGACCAAAGTCAGAATATGGAGAAAAAGATCCAAAATATTACGTAATTTGATAGGGAGCAAGCTCACAAAGAAATCACTCTTAATATGTCCATCTGTTTTATAAAGCCAGCCTATATTAAGCATTATAAATAAATACATTCCTATCCCACCTAGCTCACTTACTGTAATTATCGAAACATGCATTACTTTTCTTAAAATACTTTCTAGAAATAAGAGCACTGTCACAATGACAATGCATGTAATACCAATATTACGAAAAACAAGGTGAAGTGAGGTTAGAAAATTGAGAATCTTATCACTAATCATTATTATTTTTACCTTTCCATAAGGGATTTACAATCCCCCCTATAAAGCTAAGGGGGGATTGTATTTTAGAAAATTCTATTCCTTAATAATCCATTCATCTAGCGACTCATATAAGGGCACGTCTAACTTAGGATACAATTCTCTGGCCTCTAAGAGTGTATCCAACAACTTTTGAGCTTTGGGACCACCCTCAGCAGCGATCCATTCCTTCATGCCTATTAGATTTTGCTCTTGTACCTTCTTCTGAAGCAAAGGAACTCTTACTATTATATTTCCTTGCTCCTGAAAATATTTAACAACGTCTATTTCAGATTTTAAACCTCCTGGTCCTGGACAATAATTGCATTGGTTTGGCCATACTTCTTCGATAAGAAATTTCTCTTGTTTTTTACTTGCCCTCACCAGCCCTTCTTGAACATCTTTAGGTAGGGCATCAAAGGCTTTCTGGCTACAAAGTATACCCCACCAGCTGGAAGTTATAGGCTCAAAAGCATAGAAATATTTAGCAATTTCATTGTAATGATTCGCAAAACCAGCTGCAGGAGTCTGGATTGCTCCATCTATAAGCCCAGTTTTTAGGCCTTGATAGATTTCAGTACTAGGGACATACAAAGTCGAAAAGCCTAATGGGTCCATACAATATTCTCTTGCCAAAGTAAAATATATCCTTATTTTTGTTCCCCGGAAATCCTCCCATTTTTTGATTTCTTTGTTCATCCAGATTCCTTCAAAAGAATCTTTCGGGCAACAAGGGAACAGGGCTAGTGGGATTACACCGCCATAATCCAATATATCCTGCCGCAACATCGGGTATGCCACTTTGTCTACAGCCATGACTTGTTCCCAATTGTCATACATAGCATAGAAATCATTGAACCTCCACCAAGGCTGTTTAGTCTCCACATAGTTCGTAGCCGCAGCGAACTCGCAAGATTCAAGCAACCCATTCTTTAAAGAAGACATTAACTCTGGTCCTTTAAATCCTAAACTTCCATTATAGAATATATTAATTTTTAACTGGTGATTGGTTTCCTCCCATACCAAATCCGCCCAATGCTGGACCCAGCTTCCACCATTATAATAGGTTTCATCAAAGCCAGTGTGGTAATTCCAATTGTAAACTTTTTCAGCTGCCCACCCGGATTGCATGAACAAACCAAACACCATAAAAATGATCAAAATCCAAAAACTAATTTTCTTAAACATTACATCCTCCTTAAGATTATAAAAATTTAACCATAAAATAACTCGTCCTTGAACGGTATAAGCTGTTTATTGTTCTTCGGCTGAAGATTACCACCTCCTTTTATAAAAATAATCAAGATTTCTTAACTGCCTCAGGAGTCAAAATTTGTGAGCCACCTAAGGATTTTTGGCGAACTGCCGCGTCCGCGATCCCCGTTCATTCTGTGCTTTCCCCATGCTATTTTCAGAGCGCGAACACGGAAAGATTTTATGTGAATAGCTACGGGTCATGATCACCATGATTATTATTCAGACTTAATATTTTAGTATAAGTAACTTAGCATTTAGGTAAAAAGTAAAATAAAATGTTAAACATAGATCTTTATATATTAGTATATTTTCATTATATCTATATTTATTAATATAGCAATTATTGTGCCAAAATTATATTTTTTATCTTTTTTATTAATTTGAAAAAGACATATATACAAATAACGCTTGTGGTTAAACAACAAATGATAGAATAAATATTTCATTTTTCTATCATTTGTTGTTTATTAACTCTCTTTTTACCCTCTATAATGTATTTCTATCACCAATTATTTGTCCTATATTAAAACAGTTGTCCTTTTTGCTAACATCAAATAGGCAATGTGTCCTAATAATTCTTTCTATTAATTCCATACTTCTTTATTTTCACATAAAATGTATTCCTAGCTATTCCAAGTTGTTGAGCTGCTAAGGTTATATTACCATCACTAATTTTCAAAGCCTTAATTATTAATTCTTTTTCTAACTCTCCTAACTTTTGTATCTTGCCGCCATTCAAACCTAAAGCAGTTTCTTTATTAACTACTTGCATTAAGTGGGGTGACAAATCTTTTACTTTAATCTTATCCCCTGAGAAAAACAACAAAGCTCTTTCAATTGTATTCTCTAATTCACGGACATTCCCTGGCCAATAATAAGATAGTAGAACTTGCAATGCTTTATCTTCTATTATTAAAGAAATATCTACTTGATTATTATTACCACTCTTTCTTTTATAAAAATATTCTATAAGCAAGGGAATATCATCTTTTCTTTCTCTTAGGGGGGGTATTTTAATAGTCGCTAAATTAATTCGGTAAAAAAGATCTTCTCTAAAATTACCATTTCTTATCTCCTCCCATAAATCTTTATTGGAAGCACTTATTATTCTTACATCCGTGACTATTTCTCTCCTCCCTCCAATTCTCATAATAATACCCGTCTCTAAAACACGTAGGAACTTACCTTGGAGAGATAAAGGCATACTACTGATTTCGTCTAAAAAAAGGGTTCCTCCTTCTGCCAACTCAATTTTCCCTAATAATCCTCCTCTTCTTGCACCTGTAAAAGCACCTTCCTCGTACCCAAATAATTCACTCTCCATTAGTTCTAAAGGAATAGCAGCACAGTTAATAGCCACGAAAGGTTTATTTCTTCTTGAACTAAAATTATGAATAGCATGTGCAAACAGTTCTTTCCCTGTTCCTGTTTCCCCTTCTAATAAAACTTTTACCGAGCTATTCGCTATTTTTTTTGCCATAGCAGTTATCTTTTTAAATTTTTCGTTTCTGCCAATTAAATCTTCGAAGATAAATTTTGCTTTGGAAGTAGAATAACGCTTAGCCATTCTTCTAACAGCTCTTATTTCTCTAAAAAACGCTACTGCTCCCTTCGGTTCATGGGATTCAATAAAAATAGGCCTAATAGTAGAATAAAATAACTTCTCTCTGCCATTAATTTTTAACGAAACTTCTTCCTCATTGATCTCCTTTCTCTCAACTAAAACTTGGATTAAGGAATTATTTACCCCGAAAATATCCTCACACCTATGGTTTAAAATTGCGTCAATTGGCAATCCAAACATTTCCTCTCCAACTCTATTTGCTTTAATAATCTTGCCTTTCTCATCTATTATTAATACTGCATCAAAATTTGATTCAATGCTTGCATTCACATATTTATTTTCTATTTCAAGTTTTTTTGAGATCTCATTCTGATGAAGTTGATTTTCGATAGCTTTAGCAGTAGCAATTACCATCCCCAAAGTATGCTTATGAACTAATTTATAATTACCGGTCATATTAATTATTCCTAAAATATTTCCAAAAATGTCTTTAATGGGAGCAGCAGAACAAGTCCATTGCTGTAATCGACCACAATAATGCTCTGGCCCTATTAATTGTATAGAAATTTTTAAAAAGTGAGCTAAACTAATAGCATTAGTTCCTGCTGATTTTTCTGATTTACATACTCCAGGACAAGAACCTAGTTTACGTGAATTTTCTAATGTCTCTGAGTCACCCCATTGTTTCAAAATATAAACATCTTTATCAAATAAATCTATTCGGAATCCAGACCCCCGAACAGAACTGGCTAAAATTTCCAATAAAGGAGAGGAAGTTTTAATTAACCTTTGATTGTCTTTTAACCTTTTAATTAATTCTTCATTTTTAAGAGAAATAAACGATTTTTTATTTGGGTCAATTCCTAAGTTCTTAGATCTTTCCCAAGACTCTAGAATTATTGGTCTTACAATCTTCTCGTCTATTTTTTCATCTCTCACAAATTTTTCCCATTCCTTACGAATAGCCTGTACATATTGTTCAATTTCATTATTTTTATTTTCGTTAATTTTTATCACTATCCATAATCTCCTTTTTCTTAATAATAATTAACAATGAA
This sequence comes from Atribacterota bacterium, assembly GCA_035648095.1. Classification (GTDB taxonomy): domain Bacteria; phylum Atribacterota; class Phoenicimicrobiia; order Phoenicimicrobiales; family Phoenicimicrobiaceae; genus Sediminicultor. The sequence continues at coordinate 4,355 of DASRME010000117.1, forward strand.
GGGCAGAACCCCACGGGCAAGTAATGTGGGTTTCTGCCCTTCGGGTTAATGAAATAAATTTATATTATTTGCAGGCTAAAATATCGGGCTTGGGGATGATGAACAATAAGGGCACTGATGGAGAATTCGGGAATCAATTGCCAAGTTTCTGAAAGTTGAACATCTATCCTTTCTGGACTTAATAATGAGCATATTTCTCTTTGCTGCTCTATAGAAGGCCAGGCGGGATAACCCGGACTATAACGAACCCCTCGATATTTTTTTTTAAATAAACCTTCTATTTCTTGGGCATCTGAATCTGCGATTAGCAATTCCTTTCTAATTTGCTGATGCCAAAATTCTGCTAAGGCCTCGGCCATCGCCACCGTAAATCCATGCCAATAAAGGTAA
>DASRME010000118.1:0-6360 GCA_035648095.1 Atribacterota bacterium
TCTTTCGAGCAAGTGCATCGATGGATAAAAAAGCCGCTATTTCGGGATGATCAAGAATAAATTGTATAGCCTTTCCTCTAGTGCCTTTGAACTTAGGGTGGGCTAGTTTTAATAGCTTCATTATTCAGCCTCCTTGATTGAAAATATATTACCACATTGCCTCAGTCCGTGTCAATAATCTGAAAATATATTTTCTTCTTATTCCCCCATTAAAGTTTATGCTAACGTGTAAGCTATTTTTAATATTTCCTTAAACCTAATCAATCCAAACAAGGTGCTTCATGATGTTGCCCCAACTTTAAACAAATTTACTAATTTCTTTTATAATCTTTTCTCTTGGTTCCTACTTGTTTAATAGCTACCTGTTTATATCTTCAATCCTTCCAAAATCAATCCACTCTTTTATTATTTCTCTTCTCTTTTCTTCCGGGACAACCCAAAAGTTACCGGACTATTGTCTTGGTGCGCCTTCCCTATTTAAGAAAATGGGATGTGTCCTTAATTATTTCAATTCCGCTACTACCACAACCTGATAAAAACATAGCTAATAACAAAAATAAAATTACCAAACAATATTTCCTTTTCATTTTCTTAGATACATCCTTTAATATCGGGGGCAAGTTAATGCTCCCTTCTTTCTTTTTTTTCTTTTAATTTATTACAGACCTTCGTATGCTTCTACTTGCCTTTCATACTCCCACTGAACCATAACATAATCATCACCCCAGTAATCGTAAGCATTGCTCATAATATTTGGGTATTCAGTTTGCTTAACAAGCCAATCATAAGCCTCTGTTTGTCTGTCTATTTCCCACTGAACCATAACATAATCATCACCCCAGTAATCGTAAGCATTGGCTTTGATAATTTCCATTGCCTCTTCCCTTGATGGGAAAATTGTTTCAGGTGTTGGTTCTGGTGTTGTTACAATTATAGTTTTTGTATCTAAATCTGAAGCACCTTCATCATCTGTTACCGTGAGTAAAACATTATAACTTCCCGCAGAACTAAAGGTATGATTTATTGATTGTCCGGTGCCTGTGTTTCCATCTTTAAAATCCCAGGCATAACTTACAATAGTTCCATCTGGATCAGATGAGTATGATGCATCAAATGAGACTTCCAATGGTGCTACTCCTGAGATAGGAATAATGGTAAAAAATGCTGTGGGTGATTGATTGGTAGTGATGGGAGGAGTAGTCCCCCCACCATCGCTACAACCTACTAAAGACATAGCTAATGTTAAAAATAAAATTATAAAAATCATTTTCCTTTTCATTTTCTTAAATGCCCCCTTTAATCTTTCTAAATACCCTTAAAAACTTGCCTAAATACAAACCTCTTTTTCTACGTTATTAATTTCCTCTTTTATGGACTACATTTCTTGCAAGGTCTTCTACCCGAAGCGATTGCCTCTTCACGTGTTTTAAATAAAATAAGATCCTCTGGTTTTATTTTTTTTACATATGAACAATCGATATAATGAAATATATCTGAATTCTTTGAGGCAGCATATTTATATTCTTGGGCTTCGGTAGTCTTGGTTTCGGTTTTTACTACTGGTGGTGCTCTAATGCTTTCTTTTTCTGTAAAGATCTGATAATCTTTACCATCTGTTTTTATTAAAATAGTTCCGTTTAAATCTGTCCGATATATTTCTATCCCTAAACTTTGTAAAAGAGATATAGTTTCTTGATGTGGATGTCCGTATTTATTATCTTGACCGCAACAAATAACTGCTATTTTCGGCCCTACTGATTTAATAAAGAGAGGGGAAGAACTACTAGAAGATCCGTGATGAGCTATTTTTAATATATCTACCTTCAGAATATTGTCGGATCTAATTAAAAATTGTCCTTCTCTTCCCTTTTCAATATCTCCGGTAAATAGACAGGAAAAGTCTTTGTAATCCAACCGCACTACTACAGAATTATTATTAAGTTCGGAACCTTTAATAAGAGGAATAGCTGGAGGGAGAATGGTAAGACTCAGAGAGCCCAAATTAATCTTCCGGGAAATGCCTTCATAATAATTAATATTAAATTTATCAATAGCGGTAATCATCCTCTGATAGGTTGCGGTAGTATGAGGTATCCCTGGATCAATAAAAGCCTTAGGTTTATATCTTGCAATAATCTTATCCATTCCGGTAATATGGTCAGCGTGAGCGTGAGTAGCTATCAGAAGATCAATTTGGGAAATTCCAAGATTTTGCAGGTAGCTTAGAATTAAACTTTCATTAGTACCGGAATCAATCATCACTACTCTATCATCAGGAGTAATTATTATAGAGGCATCACCTTGTCCTACATCGAGAAAATAGATTGATACAGTATCCTGAGCAAAGAGATGGGCAGTAAAAGACAAGAGAAAGAGGAGTATAAAAATAGGTAAAAAATATTTTTTTATGTTATTCATAATTGGATATCTCCACCTTTATCCCTCTCCTTTAACTTGTTAAGCAAGTTTTGTATTTTATCCTTTCTTCTTTTTGTTTCTTCTTGATCAATGTCAATATTAATATTAAGTACAGTTCCTTCTTTAGCTTCTTGCGGTAATAAATGACGAGGGAAATTAAAAATGATTGGATCTTTATCTTGGGATTCTAATATAGCATATTTACCTTCAAAACGATCTATTATTAACTTGATACTCATAATATTCGACTTTTCCTTATATTTAAAATTTCGACAAATATATTTGTAACAGGGAATAGTTCTTTAATACGATTCAATCCTTCCGGAATCAATCCACTCTTTTATTATTTCTCTTCTCTTTTCTTCCAGGACAACCTCAAGCATTTTTGATGTTTTTCCTTTAATTTTTTCATTATTTAACTGCACTTTCCAAAAATCAAGTAATCTATTTTCTGTTTCTATTCTTATCTCTTCCCGCTGTGAAGGATCGAGAGAATTATAAATTTGTTCTATTTTTTTAATCTCTTCCTGCCTCTTTTTATTTTCCCCTTCTTGCCGCGTTTTTTTGATAACCTCTATTTTCCCCTCTTCTTCTTTTCGCTCTTCCTCTTTTATTTCTCTTAAATATTCCTCAGGGAATTGCCAATTCTCTCTTATTGCCTTCACTATATAAGCCGCTTTATCATTAGCATTAGTAGAATTAATCGCCTCAATCCATTTTTTTATTAGTCCTTGACCATTGTTTTTTATTAAGTTTTCAGCGGTTACTTTAGAAACATTTATTTTAACTAATTGATTAATTAAAGTAATCTGCTCTTGGGAATATTTTATTACTTCCTCTTTTGGACCTGGTAGATATTCTCCTCTGCCTGTGCGTTGCACGCAGACAGGTGTCCGGTCATCAATACTTTTTATTTTTGTCTTTTTCATTTCCTCTTTGGCTCTCTCTCCTGGCCAATACTTTATAAGCCAGTCCTTATTTCCGTTTTCACCCCAGTCAAATTTTGAAATAAAACCAGTATCCTGAAGTTCATGATTACCTGGATCTAATTGTTGTTTAGCTAAAGAGATATATTTATGGGGAGTTACCGGAAGAAGTTGGCATAATTTAGAATACCGGTAACAGATATAATTATCTCTTTTATTTCTTAAACCGTAAAACTTTACCCCTAAAATTTCATAAAGCCTGGAGGCTATTTTGCTTTTGAGGCTTTGTAAATAATTATAATCAATCGGTTTTATGTAAAAAGAGTTTAGGTTTTGGAGATACCAGCTTCCTAAAAATAAATAGTTATTGTCTGATATTTTATTATCAGGTAATTCTTTACCTTTAAAGACTATCCTATCATATAAACCAAAATTATCGTCAACCCATTGTTTGCCTTCCTTTAAATAAAAGGTGCCTACTGATTTTATAGTAGTTGCTCTTACCCTTTCTAAAGCCTCTTTAATTTTCTTGTATTGAGATCCACCATAATTTTTTATATTCATTCTTTTACACAAATTATATAAAGATCCTAAAGGTATTGGATTTTTTATTTCCCCTTTTTCTTTTAAAATTTCACTAATAATCTGTTCTATAGCTTTATGAACTTCTCTATCAAAAAGACCAGGATAACCATATTTTGCATTAGCAGAGACATTCCAAATAATCTCTATCTTTTTGTCCCCTCTTTTAACTACCTCTCTATATTCAGTTTCTAATTTTATGTTTTTTCTTTCTAGCGCGAAAAATGGGAATACTAATAAATTTACTTCGGAATTTATTATCTTTGGTAAGTCTATTTCGTTATTATTTTTTATAATAACCTCTTCGGATTTTTTCATTTCTTCCCTCTTTTATTTTTTTAAAAAAATACAACATTTCTCTGTTGTTGTTATTGTTATATATTGTTAGTATTGTAGGTTTCAGCAAGCCCTTATAAATAAAGGATGATAGGCGATTTTCTTAAGTCAAATGCCACTATTTCTTAAGTCAAACTTAAGTATTTCTTGTTTCAATGTCCAGTATTTCTTAAGTGAAAAATTAATCATTTCTTAATGGGCACCGAATAATCCTCACTCAGATATTTTTTAAGATTATCTTCCGTGATATACCATTTACCGGAGATTTTCCGGCCTATTAATTTACCTTCTCTAAAATAAGCCCGCATAGTAGGCTTGGTACTTTTCAACATCTCTGCAACTTCACCCACACTATATAATTTAATTCCGCTAATTTCTAAAGGCATTTCTTTTCCCTCCTATTTGTTAAAATATAATTTGACGTTTTAACGTCAAATATTTTCATTTATTAATTTCTCAATAATTTCACTCAACTGCATATCATTATCGGCAGCATAAATCCTTAATTTCTTTGATTGGCTGGAAGACAAGTAAATAGTATGTCTTTTTTTCAATTCCGACTCTTTAACTTTATCCTGTTTAGACGTTTTAACGTTTAGACGTTTTAACGTTTTGACGTTTTGACGTTTTAACGTTTTCGGTTTTTCTTTCTTTGATTCTTTAGATTCTTTTTTTTCTTTCCTGGTATCATGAATCCAATCCAAAGATTCTTTAAAGGGATCACTGCCTAACCGTTCTTTTTTTGCCATTTATTTAACCTCTTTTTATAATTTCCTTGCAAAGGTCTAAATAATCTTTAGCTCCATAACTATTAGATTTATATTCAAAAATGCTTTTACCAAAACTTGGGGCTTCGGCCAAAGATATGTTATCTCTAATTAAAGTATTAAATCATTTATCGCCAAAATACTCTTTTATTTTTTCTACAACTTCCCGGTTAAGATTTTTTCTACAATCAAACCTGGTGGCTATAATTCCGGCAATTTCGATATTTTTATTTAATCTTTTTTTAACTATGGTGATAGTTTCTAAAAGTTTTGTCATGCCCTGTAAGGCTAAAAATTCTGTTTGCAAAGGGATATAAATATTTTGAGCAGTGGTAAGGGCATTTAATGTTAAAAGGCCTAAGCTGGGAGGGCAGTCAATAAACACATAATCAAATTTATTTAATCCTTCTATGGTTTCTTTGAGTAAAAATTCCCTACCGGCTACTCCCGAAAATTCTATCTCGGCTCCGGACAAATTAAGAGAAGAGGGGACCAGGCTAAGACCATTTCTTTCGATGATTGTTTCCTTTAAACTTGCGGTTCCCTTTAAAAGCTCATAAACTGTATTCTTGAGCTCGTGGGCAGGGATACCCAAGCTGTAAGTCAAATGTGCCTGCGGATCTAAATCTATTAATAAGACGCGCTTCTTAAGTTTATTTAAGCCCGCTCCTATGTTAACTGCGCAAGTAGTTTTTCCCACTCCGCCTTTTTGATTGATTAAAGCTATTATTTGCATATAATTTTTTAAATTCCCCTATATTCTTAACTTTTAAAATATTCTAACATATAATAAAAAATATTAAAAGCTTTTTTAAAATATTTTTACACATTAAAATTTTCTATTAATATATTATGTAGAAATTAGTTTGAAGAATATTTTATAAATTAATGAAGAATATCTTCGAGTGCAAAAGTATAAATATTTGTTTTGATAGAAGGGGAGGGGAGAGAAAAAAACAAAAGGAATTATGCCTTGACCAATAATAATGTTATGCATTTTAACGGATATTGTACTTAGAGATATAAAAAATATCTAAATATTATTATGATAATTTTAAAAAACCCGATGGAAATTAAGAAGGAATTGTTAGCTAAATTTGATAAATATAGAGTCCTTTTTACGATAGAAGTTTGACGAATTCTTCTTTTGTTAATTTTAATTGTTTCCTTATTGAAGAAAGCGTTCCCCAGGGAAGGTCTTTAGGCGTATTGGGAACAACAGTAGATCGTTTTGGATATTTTGGATGGGTTAGAAAAGCATGAGAACCTTTTGTTCTTAATATTATATAACCGGACTTAAGTAATTTGTTTATTAAGTTTTTACCGGTTAT
>DASRME010000119.1:0-4896 GCA_035648095.1 Atribacterota bacterium
CAAACCAGGGATGAAAATTGCCATTACTGCCGGTAGCAGGGGAATCGATAATATTCAAGTAATATTGAAAGCCATTATTGAGGAAGTAAAGAAGAGAAATGCCTCCCCTTTTATTGTAACTGCGATGGGTTCTCATGGAGGTGCCACTGCTGAAGACCCAAAAAAGTGTTGGCCGGCTATGGAACTACCGAAAAGAGCATGGAGTTCCTATTAAAGCAACCATGGATACCATACTTTATTAATATACTAAATATGAAAAAATAAAAGGTCGATATAATTTAGCCCTATCTCTAGGTACTAAACTATTGCGAATATCTTATTTAAGTAGGTGATTTTATAGATTAAAAATATTGATAGACAGTATTGTTGTTTAAAGCACATATTTACTTTTTCGAAAAAAAATAAAAGGAGTTTTGAAAATGAAAAATAATTTTAAATTAATGATGATTTTTGTACTTTTGATGTTTTCGGTTGTAACATTTGCTAGTATCGCCGCCGAATATCCTGAAAAGGATATTAGAATGATTTGTCCGTGGGGCGCAGGCGGAGGAACAGATGCCATTACTAGGAAGATTTCACAAATTGCTGAAAAAGCTTTCCCTGTTTCCATTTATGTTGAAAACATGGATGGCGGAATGAGTGGAACCGGTGTTTATGCTGTAATGCAATCTAAGCTTGATGGAAGCACCCTTGGAACTCTTACTTACGATAGCGTTATTACTGTTCCTTGGAAAAAATTGGTTCCAGGATATAGTATGGACAAGTTAGCTTTGATATGCCGACTCACCAGTGAAGCTGATGCCTTGGTGGTTCGCCAAGATTCAAAATTTAAAACCTTTGAAGAACTCATAAAAGCAGCCAAAGAAAACCCAGAAGGCATTAATATAGGCATACAGGAATTGGGTTCGAGGACCCACATTGCCATTTTACAGCTACAAGAAAAAGTAGGTGTTGAATTTAATGTCATTTCTTATACAGGTGGAGCTGGACCTCAAAAAGAAGCACTGCTTTCAGGAGAAGTTGAAGTCATCATCACTAGCTTGGGTGATTTCGCACCGCTAATCAATTCTGGTGATGCTCGCGGTTTGGTAGAATTGTCAGGAACAAGAAATGTAAAATTTACAGATGTACCTACTCTAAAAGAATTAGGTTATGATTTAGAAGTAGTGAGCTTTGTCCTAGTCGCTGCTCCTGCTGGAACTCCAGAAGATATTTTGTCAAAGCTTGAGAAAACATTTGACGATGCTTATCATACAGAGGAATTTTTAGATTGGCTTAACATGGTTGGCGTAACATCCGCATGGTTAGGAAGAGAAGAAGTGAATAAATGGGCTGTTGAGACCCAAACTAAATATTTCGACATTTTAAATGACTTAACCGAACAAGGTATTATAGAATAGAGGAGTAAGTAAACGCAATCAACCTTTGCCCTTTACCTGGGCAAAGGTTGATTGTACAGAAGGAGGTTACATGTTGTTCAATCTTAAACAAAAAATAAATAATACAATGATTATTTGCATTATATTATTTATTTGGAATACGATATATATGATTGAAGCTATTAGTATGGGTTCGCCAATTAGAAAAGGACGGGTTGACGTTAATTTTTTCCCGATAGTCATTTCTTGCATGATGTATCTTTTTACATTATATTTATTAGTTCATTCTTTTAAACAAAATAAAGAACTAACTGAAATTAATTTTACAAATAAAAGCAGACCAATATTAATCATTGTTTTTACCATTATTTATATTCTGCTTTTAAAATCAATTGGTTACATGTTGTCGTCAATTTTATATATTTTTAGTATTGTGTCAATTTTTGATTCTAAAAAAAGAAGCTTATACAAAAAAATTATTTACTCTGTCATTATTGCTATTCTAATATTTTTATTATATGAAAAAATATTTGCGATAAGGCTACCTAAATTAGGAGGTATATTTTAATGGAAAATATACAGGGTATATTAAATGGGTTTGTTATATTATTAAATCCATCCGTTTTTATTTACGTAATTATAGGGTTTTTTGTAGGCATGTTTTTTGGAGCGGTACCAGGGTTAACTTCTTGTTTAGCTATAGCATTGGTTTTACCATTAACTTATAGTATGGATATTGCCAGTGCTTTGGTTATGTGTATGGGTATTTTTATGGCCGGTATATATTCTGGAAGTATTACCGCTATTACCATAAATATACCAGGAGCTCCTTCTGCGATTATGACTGCTTTAGAGGGGAATAAATTAATGCAAAATGGTCAAGGCGCAAAAGCATTGGGACATGCTGCTTTTGGTTCAATGATAGGTGGGACGATTGGCAGCATTTTATTAATGTTAATAGCCCCTTTTTCACTAAGATTAGCTTTATTAATCAAGACGCCTGGAAAGTTTTCCCTGATTTTCTTTGCGCTTATGGTGATTATTATGATTAATCGAAAGTCCTTGGCCAAAGGTGCAATTGCCACTTTCCTGGGTATTATGTTTGCTACGATAGGAATTGACTTAATGAAGCCGATGGTTCGTTTTAGCTTTGGTATTAATGTGTTGATTGAAGGGTTAGATTTAATGGCAATAATTATTGGAACATTTGCCATTAGTGAGGTATTGATCCAAGCTGAAAAAAGCCAGGAAGAAGTAAATGTAAAAATTGAAGAAACCGAACATCAACTAAAAAGGCGAGATTTTATTCCAAAATGGAAGGATATTAAGGAAATTGGGGTAGGATCATATATTAAAAGTGCGTTGATTGGCTTTTTTGTTGGTGTACTTCCCGGAGCAGGTGGCTCAATGGCTTCTTTTATTTCGTATTCTGAAGCGGTAAGGTCTTCAAAGCATCCTGAAAGATTTGGTACCTCGAAAACATTAGAAGGTATTGCTGCTGCTGAAACTGCAAATAACGCCATGTGTGGTGGTGCTTTAGTTCCGATGTTAGCCTTTGGTATCCCGGGAGATGCAACAACTGCTGTTGTATTAGGAGTATTAATTATTAACGGATTACAACCCGGACCCCAATTAATGAGCACCCAATTTCACTTGGTCGCCCCCATGTTTGCTGCTCTATTCGTAAGTGCTTTGATATTATTACCTTTAAGCCTCTTTTTACTAGGACCTTATTGTATAAAAATAGTTTTAATAGATCGGGGTATTTTATATGCAAGCATTGCAACAGTAGCAATCGTCGGAGCCTATGTTAGTACATTTTCGATTTTTCAAATGATTATAGCTTTAATTATGGGAGTCATTGCTTATATCCTTAGAAAGCAAAATTTTCCAGTTGTTTGCTTACTGTTAGGTTTTATTTTAGGGCCGATGGCAGAAGAGTATTTTAGAAGAGCACTTTCTCTAGGACATGGTAGCCCTTTAATTTTTATCAGAAGTGCAGATAGTCTTTTCTTCTTAGTTTTAACTGTAGTATTTTACTATTTCTTAATTGTTCGTCGACCACTGACAAAATAAATATATCTGTGTATTATAAAAAAGCTTATTTTTTTCTTTAAAAAACCTTCTTTAAAAGTGTTAATGGTTAGAGATTATGTGATTAATAAAACAATAGAAGAAGAGGTTCTGTAAATATTTAAAAGGAGTAGAATAAAAATGCAAAAAATTGGATTTATTGGAATTGGGATCATGGGAAAACCCATGGCAAAAAACTTACTGAATGCGGGTTATTCCCTGATAGCGTATGACCTTAATAAAGAAGCTCTGGAAGAGATGTTTGCTTATGGAGCTAAAAAAGGTTCTTCTTGTCAAGAAGTTGCTTCCTTGTGTGATGTAATCATTACCATGTTACCGAATTCTCCCCATGTGAAAAAAGCAGTCTTAGCCAAAGAGGGAGTGATCGACGGTGTTCATGCAGGACAAATTTTAATTGATATGAGTTCTATTGCCCCTTTGGTTTCTCAAGAGATTGCCAAAGAACTTAATAAAAAGTGTGTCGAAATGCTTGATGCCCCGGTGAGCGGCGGACAGGAAAAGGCCCAACTTGGTACCTTGGCGATTATGGTCGGCGGTAAGGAAGAGGTTTTTAAAAAATGTAAAGCTATTTTAGAAGTAATGGGTAAACCGATTCTGGTTGGAAATATTGGAGCAGGGCAGACCACAAAATTAGTTAATCAAACCATCGTGGCTATTAACATTGCCGCAGTAGCAGAAGGCCTGGTCTTGGGGAAAAAAGCAGGAGTGGATCCGGAAGGAATATTTGAAGCGATAAAAGGTGGTCTGGCAGGCAGCCAATGTTTAACCGATAAGGCACCGAGAATGTTTAAGGGTAATTATGACCCAGGTTTTAGAATGAAATTGCACGTGAAAGACCTGACTAATGTTCTGGAAACCAGCCAGGAACTGCATAATGCCATGCCTTTAACAGCTCAGGTCATGGAAATGATGCAAACTTTAATGGCAGATGGTCATACGGAAGCAGATCATGGTGGCCTGGCTATGTTTTATGAGAAATTAAACAGTATTTCTTTAGAAAAAAAGTAGTTATTTAGAAAGGAGCAAAGACATGACAATACACCCCAAAGGTATTATACCTCCAATGGTAACCCCATTAGACAAGGAGGAAAATGTAGATAAAAAAGCAATCGGCAGAGTAGTGAATCATCTGATAAAAGGAGGGGTCCATGGCTTATTCCCTTTGGGAAGTACCGGAGAGTGGTATGGTCTTGATTTTAATCAGAAGAGAGAAATTCTCGAGACAGTCATAGAAGAAAACAATAAAAGACTTCCGATTTATGCTGGTACAGGGGCTACTACAACCAAAGAAACAATTTCCCTCACCAAGTTGGCTACTGATATAGGAGTAGATGCTCTTTCAGTTATTACTCCGGTTTTTATCACTCCCAATGATCAAGAATTATTTAATCATTATCAGGCAATTGCCTCTAGTACAGATTTA
>DASRME010000120.1:0-3844 GCA_035648095.1 Atribacterota bacterium
CGGATTAGTCTTAACCACCATAAGATTTATGTTTCCAGAAGAATCTTACTGGACGCCAGGTGTGATAGTTGAGCTTATATATATGTCTGTCTTTCCAACTTTTTTAGCTTATATTTTCTGGGATAGGGCTATGCGGAAAGGCAATATTATCTTAGTGGCTTCTCTTTCCTATTTTACCCCTCTACTTTCTATTGTTATCAGTTCTTTATATCTTCGGGTAGCAGTTAAAGCCAATCTCTGGATAGCTTGTGGTTTGGTTATTGCGGGAGCGGTTATATGCAAATTTTCTATTATTGATAAAACCCAAAAAGAATCTACCTTTAAATAAAATTAAGTTTAATTAAATTAACTTTTCTCTCCATAGCGCTCTTTGTTAGATTTTTTTTTGAAAAAAGAAGGATTTTAAAATATTATGGAGTATATAGATAGAGTAAGGAAAAATAAAAGTTTGAGGAGTAGATATGGAAGCAAAAATATCTGAAAAATTTAAAAAATTGATAGTCGAGACCGGGAGAGAATTATATCAGCAGAATTTAACCATCGGCACCTGGGGGAATATTAGTATTTTGGATTCTGAAACAAGCTTGATTTATATTAAGCCAAGTGGAATGGATTATAATGAAATTAATCTTGAAGATGTCATTGTGATTGATAAGCAAGGTAAAACAATTGAAGGATTTAGAAAACCATCTATTGAGATGCCTATGCATCTTTCTATATATAATGCCAGGAAGGATGTAGGAGCCATAGTGCACTATCATCCCGTTTATTCGAGCGTGTTAGCAGTAACCGGCTTCAATCTTCCGGGAATTTGTGAAGATTTTGTCCAGATAGTGGGAGAAAAAGTTTTATGTGCGAAATATGCTTTACCCGGTTCAGATGAGTTAGCTGAGAACGCAGTTGCCAGTTTAGGAAATAGAAATGCAGTTTTTCTTCTAAATCACGGGACTCTCTGCGTGGGGAAAGATATGAAAGAGGCGATGAAAGTTTGCCACGTGGTGGAGAAAACAGCTCATATTTATATTTTAAGTAAAAGCGTTGGTAAGTGTAGAATAATCCCTGAAGAAGATATTAAAATAATGCAAGATTTCGCCAAAAATTCTTATGGAAAACAGTAAAACAAGTTAAGGTAATAATTTAAAAAGAAGAATAAAATTATTTTTTGATTTTTAGAGGATGGACAATATGGAAGATAGCGAAAAAACCAAGGAACAACTTATCAATAAATTAGCGAAATTAGGTCAGCAGATTACTAAATTAAAAGAATCTGAAATTAAATATAAGAAGACAGAAGAAGACTTAAAAAATAGTGAAGAAAAATATCGTCGTCTCTATGAAAATATGCCTGGCGCCTACTATCGTACAGATAAAAAAGGAAATGTCATAATGATAAATCCTCCTGGAGTCAAATTACTGGGTTACAACTCTCCCGAAGAGATTATAGGGAAAAATGTGGCAAAGGATTTATATTATATTCCCGAAGACCGGAAAGGATTTTTAGAAGAACTTAAAAAGAGAGAAGGAATTGTCAGGGACTATATTGTAACTCTAAAAAGAAGAGATGGCACCCCGGTTAATATTTCCACTTCTAGTCATTACCATTATGATAAAGAAGGAAATATTGCCGGAGTGGAAGGTATCTTTGTAGATATCACTAAGCGTCAAGAAGCCGAGATGGCAATTGTATATGAACAGAGTTTATTGCATGCTTTAATGGATAATATCTCGGATCATATCTACTTCAAAGATAAGAAAAAAAGATTTGTAAGAGTAAATAAGGCGAAAGCAGAATATTTAAGGATAACTGCTGAAAAGATGATTGGAAAGACTGATTTTGATTTTTCCCCCCTAGAAATAGCCAAACAATCTTCTGCAGATGATGATCTGGTAATAGAAACGGGTAAACCTATTATTGATAAGGTAGAAGAGATTATTCATTCGGATAAAACAGAGCATTGGGCTTCGACTAGCAAGGTGCCATGGTATAATAGAGAAGGCAAGATAAGAGGATTAATAGGTATAAGTCGGGACATCACCGACCGTAAAAAAGCCAAAGAAGTTCTCTATAAAAGTCAGCAGGAATTTGCCAGTCTTTTTAGAAATAGTCCGGAGGCTTTAGTCTATCTGGATGAACAGAGTAATATTTTAGACATCAATTCTCAATTTACTGAATTGTTCGGGTATAGCTTAGAGGAAATTAGAAGTAGAAATATTGATGATGTGATGATTCACCCTAAAGATAAGACGGGAGAAGCTAAAGATCTATATCAAAAATCATTATCCGGCAGTTATTATAGTTATGAATCCATAAGAAAAAAGAAAGATGGATTCCTCTTTCCGGTAATTATTTCCTGCTCTCTGGTAGTAATTAAGGGTAAACATAAAGGGAGGATAATATCCTACCGAGATATTACCGAAATTAAAAAGAATGAAAAACTCCAGCAGGTCTTATTCAATATCTCTAAAGCGGCTAATTCTCCTATCTCGCTTGACCAGCTCTATCCCATAATTCATCAGGAGTTAGGCAGCATCATCGATACCACTAACTTCTATATCGCTTTAGTCGATGAGAAAGAAGATAAGATCTTTTTCTCTTATCACATAGATGAGAAAGATGATAATTTCCCTATCATTAACTTTAGCACTGCCAACACCATTACTGCCTATGTTATAAAAAATGGTCAACCTCTTCTAAATGATAATAATCAATATAAGGAAATGGTAAACCAAGGGATATTGTCCCCCTGGGGCAGTACCACCCCTCAGAGCATCTGGTTAGGAGTCCCCTTAAAGATAGAAGATAAAACTATTGGCGTTATGGCCGTCCAGAGTTACACCAATCCCCATCTTTATTCTGAAAAAGATATCGGGCTTTTAGAATTCGTCTCTTCCCAAGTAGCTACTGCTATAGAAAGAAAGAGAGTGGAAGAGGAACTAAAGAGATTAGCCCATTACGATACTCTTACCGGAGCCTATAATAGGGGGCATGGTTTAGAACTTCTTCAAAGAGAGTTAAAATTAGCCAAAAGAAACAAATCCTCTTTATTATTAGCCTATAGTGATTTAGATAATCTAAAAGATATCAATGATGAATTTAGTCATGAAGAAGGGGATAAGGTTATGGTCCAAGTAGCAAAACTCTTTAAATCTATTTTAAGAGAGGTAGATATTATCACTCGGATGGGAGGGGATGAATTTTTAGTCATCTTCTTGGATGGTTCCTTAAAGGAAATACCCATCATTAAAAAGAGATTAAGCAAGGAATTAACCCGGCTAAATAAGATTTCCAAAAAACCTTATAAAATAGAATTTAGCACAGGATTTTCTCATTATGATCCGGCCAACCCTTTATCTATGGATGAATTAATTAGAATAGCCGACGAAAAGATGTATGAAGAGAAGAAGAGTAAAAATAAGGGAAGATAATTTGTCTTAATTCACCAATTCTTCGATTTATCGATTCACCAATTGAATTAGCCATACTATATATTTTCTTACAATCTACTCCTAACTAAGTAATTTATTTTGTATTTCTTTTTTGTGTTTTCTTCACTAACGACTAACGACTATTTTAGCCAACCTAAGGGACAATCAATTTTAAACTTTTTGGCAGAAGAGTAATGGTAAATTCCTTCTGGTCTTCAATCACTTCACCACTTACCTGAGCCAGAATTGGCTCCGAAGATTGAATGACTACCTCTTTAGCTCTATAAAAGTTTATCCCCTTAATACTTTCATGCGTACCTTTAAACACTTTAGGGATACTTATAAGATATTTAAGTCTTCCCATTTCATCAACTGTACATATTTCCAGTAATCCATCATCTAATATAGCTTCCGGAGT
>DASRME010000121.1:0-2000 GCA_035648095.1 Atribacterota bacterium
AAACAGCATAAGCAGAAAGAATTAAATATAAAACTGGGAAATCTTGCCGTGTTGCCGGAGGGATTTAATGATTATAAGAGTTTTTATGATTATATTGACAGGCTTAATGATAATGACCGGAAACTCCAGGAAGAAATTTCAATTCTGCGTGAACAAAAAATTATCACGGAAAATAAAAAACCTGATCAATCCTCTGAAGAACTTAAGATGCAGCTTGGTGAATCAGAACAGAATTTTCAAAGAATACTTCTTGATGGAAAAGCTTTAGCGCATATAAAAGAAAAGGCCATTGATTTACTTGGGAAAATGGATACAAAAACTTATGAAGAATTTCAAAATAAATTCGTAAAATATTTTATTCATATGTCAGGCAAATCTTTTAGCAATGTTGAAATGGAACAGGATCTTCCTGAAAAATTGATAAAAGATGATGGCTCAAAACTTACCTATGATTTACTTTCCTTTGGAACAAAAGATACTTTTTCCCTTGCTTTGCGGCTTACTATGGCAGAGTATTTTCTCCGGGATAAATCAGGATTTCTTATACTTGATGACCCTCTGGTAGATATGGATTCGGGCAGACAAGCCCTGGCTGCAGAGCAAATTAACGAATTTGCAAAAACCAAACAGGTAATCTTTTTAACCTGCCATCCTCAAACTGCCGAAATGCTAAGTGGTGAATGTATTAAGATGGCTTTATAATAAATAATAATAGATAGGGAAGTGTACTAGCTCAATAATTTGGTAATTTTTAGCGGAAAACCTATAAGATCTGAGGAGTTCTTAACCAGATGGTTGTGACTTTAGGTATTATTGTAGATGGATGTCCTAAAGGATAACCTCGTAAAAGGGAAAATTAAACCATAGAAAAAATAGGACGTGTTCCTATTAAATTTATAGACCCTGCCTTTGTCGATAAGAGCAAGAGTTAATTCCTATACTTGCAATTAATGTTCACTTAATATATAATGTTCATTAGATAGTGAACATTAATAAGTAGGTGAACATTATGGGAAAGAATTATAGAATGAAAAACATTTTTGCGGATAAGGCTTCTCTTGTGCTGAGGAAAATACTTCAGAACCCGGAGAGACGATGGGTAGTGCGTGACTTTACTGATCCCGGAGGAGTCAGTTTAGGTATGTCTCAAGAAGTGTTAGAAACGATGGCTAAAAAAGGGTATATCGAAAGAATTAAAAAAGGGCGAGATAGTTATACTATCCTTACTAATAAGGACCAACTTATTTCTGATTGGCTAAAGAAGTATCATTTTAATTTAAATACAATTGATACTTATTATAGTTCGGATAAAAATATATTAAATAAATTTAAAAAGGTTTTAAAAGAAAATCAATATGCATTGACTCTTCATACCGGAGCTAATCTCATGACTTCTTTTGTAAGGACAGAAGATATTTTTATTTATATGAATTTGAAGGACTGGAAGAAGGATATTTTAGATATCAGACAAAAATTAGATTTAAAAGAATTGGTCAGAGGAGGAAATATTCATCTGATTCATCCTTTTTATAAAAATAGTGTATTTTTTAATACACAAAAAATAAAAGGTTATACCGTGGTTTCTAACCTTCAACTCTATCTTGACTTATACAATTTTCAACCACGGGGCAGAGAACAGGCAGAATACCTAAAAAATTTATTAGAAGAGAAGGGGAGAAAACTTGAATGATATTAAACGATTAGAGTTATTGTTTTTTGAAGTTTTACAAGATTTAAAAGACTATCTTGGTGACCTTACTCTTGTGGGTGGCTGGTTATCTTATGTATATTCAAATTTCCTATGGCATAATTTGAAAGTACAAGCAGTAACGACAGTAGATATTGATTTTGGATTTGGTGGGAACGAAACAAAACCGCATTCAAAAACAATTTTTGAAGTACTTTCTTCTTTAAATTATAAAGAACGTCATCTCCGTATTGGTAAGATGTATCCTGTAGTTTTATATAAACAAGGGGAAATACCTATAGATTTTATTACC
>DASRME010000122.1:0-4580 GCA_035648095.1 Atribacterota bacterium
CTGTATAATAGATGATTTGTGCGGCGCTTTACAGTTAATCCCTTTAGAGGAAAAAACTAAACAGGAGATATTAAAGGAATCTTTTCAGTTTTTAGCTCGAGAGTTCTCTACAGAAAAGATTCCGTCTTATTTTATTACCGAAGTTCACAGAATTTTAAAGAAGATATCAGGGATAGAAATTCCTTTTCAAGAAAGAAGAGATAAATGTAATCAGCTGGGTATAGAGATGACAAAAGAGATTAGTTTGGAAGCAGAAGGATTGGAGGAATCGGAAAGATTTTCGTTTTTGGTTAATTGGGCTATTGCCAGCAATCATTTGGATTTTCGAACAGTTGGAACCGGCTATGGTTTTCAGATAGCTGAAATAATAGAAGAGCTTCGGACCTGTATTTCGGAAGGCTTAAGAATAGACCAGAGAGCTGAAATTTTTAAAATAGCTAAAAGCTCGCCCAAAATACTATATATTCATGATAACGTCGGCGAAATTGCTTTTGATAAACCGTTGATTAAAGAACTTATAAGATATGGTACGTCAGTAACCTCTGCCTTAAGGGGAGGAGCCATAACTAGTGATGCCACTATCAAAGACGGAGAAACAGTAGGCCTCCAAGAGGCTGCTTCAAAAATTATTTTAGCCGGACCCGATACGCTGGGTATTTCTCTAAATGAAATGTCTGATCAATTAAAAAGGGAACTTCAGACGGCTGATCTGGTCATTGCCAAAGGCCAGGCAAATTATTATGCTTTAAGTGAATATAAATCGAAAGTTCCCGGCGAGATTGCCTGTCTTTTTAGAACCAAATGTGAGATTGTCTCAAATGAGCTAGGAGAGACAGGAAAAATAAATGTAGCCATTTTACTCTAAGTAAGACATGAACTTAAAATTTTTCTCAAGCAATGTATGGCAAGGTAGTGTTTAACCATGGGATAAATATGAGTAATCACATAGTCAACTAACTATACTCTGAGCGAGACACATTACAATATTCGACATATTGCTCAAAGGGCAAAAAAACCATATAATAAGAAATGTTTATAAAAAATATCCGAAATTTTGATGATAAAAAATATCTTCTCATTAAAATTAGAAGCTTCTTCTTCATTTTGCTTACAAAGAAAGGAATTTAAAAATATGAAAAAATATTTATTGGGAAAAACAGGAATCAAAGTAACTGAACTATGTTTTGGTGCGTTACCTATCGGACCCTTGCAGGCAAATATATCTGTTGAAAAAGGGGCAACCCTTATTCGTGCCGCCCTGGAGAGGGGAATTAATTTTATTGATACGGCAGAGGTTTATCAGACTTATCCCCACATTAAAAAGGCTCTGGAAGGTTATAAAGGAGAAGTCATTATTGCGACCAAGGCTCATGGCAAAACTTATACAGAAATGGAAAAAAGCATACAATATGCACTTAAATCTCTTGATCGTGATTATATAGATATTTTTCTTTTGCATGCGGCCAAAGTCACTCCTTTAGTTTTTGAAGAAAGAGCAGAAGCATTGCAATGTTTGAAAGATTATAAATCAAAGGGAATTATTCGGGCAATCGGAATTTCCACTCATGTAGTGGAGGTAGTTAGGCGAGCGGCAGAAATTAAGGAGATCGATATTATATTTCCTATCATTAACAAACTCGGTATGGGTATTGTTAATGGCACTGTTGATGATATGGTTAATGCCATCTCAGAGGCATACAAGGCGGGGAAAGGCTTATACGCTATGAAGGCCTTAGCCGGTGGACATCTGATTGATCAATTAGAAGAATCTTTTAATTTTGTTAGAAATATTAAAGGAATTTCTTCCGTAGCAGTTGGCATGGTTAATCAAGAGGAATTAGAAATAAATTTAAAAGTATTCAATGATGAAAAAATTTCTCAGGAGTTGTTGTCCCAAAAAATAAAACCCAGCAAGCGATTATTTATTGCCACTTTTTGTAAAGGTTGTGGCACCTGTGTTAAGGCTTGTCCTAATAATGCCTTATCTTTAGAAAATGGCAAAGCGGTGGTTGATCATAAGTTATGTATTTTGTGTGGGTATTGTAATCCAGCCTGCCCCGAATTTGCTATTAGATTGATTTAATAAGTACTCTCAAGCAATCCTACCAATATCTATTTTTCATTCCTTGTAGGGGCGTATCTCCATACGCCCTATCTGGCGATTAAAAACCAAAACCTTTTTCCTGCAATCCACACTTCGCACTTTACATCGCGCATCTATAAGTTAATGACCGGTAATTTATTTTTACAAAAAAAGAGGGTTTTCAATTTATTTTATCGAATATTATAATAAGTTATAATTTAACAAGGAGATTGGATAAAGCTTTAGATAAAATAGTTTTAAGGGCAAGGAGTAGGAGAGATGAAAGATAAGGAAAGTTTGAAAGTTTTAAAAGATGCCATTATAGATGTGCCCGGGATAAAGGTAGGACACAGTCAGGATTTAAAAGCCGGGACCGGCTGTACGGTGATTATCTATGAAAAGGGAGCAACAACCGGAGTTGATGTGCGGGGAGGAGCTCCGGGCACGCGGGAGACGGACCTTTTAGACCCGGTAAATCTGGTAGATAAAGCTCACGCTATCTATCTGGGCGGAGGTAGTGCTTTCGGGCTGGATGGAGCATCGGGGGTGATGAAATATTTGGAAGAAAGAGGAATAGGGTTCGATGTAGTGTTAACCAAAGTTCCGATTGTTCCTGGGGCAGTTCTCTTTGATTTGGATGTGGGTGATTACAGGATAAGGCCTGATGCCAGGATGGGCTATGACGCCTGTCTTAAGGCAAGTAAGGAGGAAGTCAGACAGGGGAATGTTGGAGCCGGGACCGGGGCAACGGTTGGAAAGATACTTGGCGGACTTCACTGTATGAAGAGCGGTTTAGGTACAGCCAGTTTTAAATCTCAGGAATTGATTATTGGGGCAATTGTAGCGGTAAATTGTCTGGGAGATGTCATTAATCCGGAAAACGGAGAAATTATTGCCGGAGTCTTAACTGAGGACAAGAAAGGTTTTGCCAATACCATGTCTTTTTTAAGAAATTTGCCTCAAAAGGCCAAAGATAATTTTTCTAAAAATACTACTATAGGGGTTATCGCCACTAATGCAAAGCTAACCAAGGCAGGAGCAACCAAGGTAGCGATGATGTCACAGGATGGTTATGCCCGGACTATAAGCCCAGCACATACCATGTTTGACGGGGATACCATCTTTTGTATGGCTACCGGCGAAGTGGAAGCAGGAGCGAATGTAGTGGGGGCAATTGCAGCGGAAGTAATGGCTCGGGCCATAGTAAAGGCAATAAAAAGCACCGAATCACTCTATGGTCTTTTAAGTTATCAAGATTTGCTTTGAATCTATGCAAAAGCGTGAAACTCTTTTTTAGATTTAAAGCAATAAGTTTTTCTGTCAAGTGTAGACCTGATGACCCTATGTATCTCACGAGTTGCTAAGTTTATTGCAATACTGGTTTAGAATGATATAATACAGATATAAAAAAAATAATTGGAGGGAAGAAATGGCAGATAAAAAAAGAAATTTAAAATGGATAGTTATTGGCATAATCTTTTTAGTAGTAATAATTGTAGGGGCGATCGCCTCAATTTATATTGATTTAATATGGTTTAAGTCGGTACAATACGTTACCGTTTTTTGGAAGATACTGTTGACTAAAGGGGTAGTTATGCTGTTTTTTGCCGCAACATTTTTTGTCTTGTCATTTATAAATCTTTCTTTTGCACGGCGCTTTGCTCCGGAGTTTCAGGTGGAAATAAGCCAGGATGAGTTTGAAAGGCCGGAGATTCAACTGTATAAAAGTCTGCAAAATATCCAGGTAAATAAAAAATTTATTTTATGGTTTTCCCTGATTGTGGCCCTATTTATGGGATTCTCCGAAGGTTCCAGCTGGGAGAAAATCTTAATATATTTAAACCGAACATCATTTGGAATAACTGATCCTATTTTTAATAAAGATATAGGATTTTATATGTTCAGTCTTCCTTTCTGGGAATTCGTCAGAAACTGGTTGTCCTTTGCTATTACCATTATTACCGTTGTAGTAGCTGCCATTTATGTTACTAAAAAAGCAGTAAAATATGAATCTAAAAAACTTATTATTGAAACCCCAGTTAAGGTGCACCTGTCTTTGCTAATCGGCTTAATATTAATTTTAAAGTCCTGGCAATATTGGTTAAATACCTTTAA
The DNA here is from genome assembly GCA_035648095.1 of Atribacterota bacterium. Classification (GTDB taxonomy): domain Bacteria; phylum Atribacterota; class Phoenicimicrobiia; order Phoenicimicrobiales; family Phoenicimicrobiaceae; genus Sediminicultor. The sequence goes on from DASRME010000122.1 coordinate 4,199, forward strand.
AATTCTCTACTCTACTCGAGGGGTTATTTTTGGAGCCGGTTATACAGCAATCCACGCCAATCTTTTAGCCTTGAGAGTTTTAATGGTTGTAGCTTTTATTTGCGCAGTACTATTTTTTGCAACTGCCAGGAAAGAAAATTGGAAATTACCAGTTTTGGGATTGGCGGTATTGATTGGTGTCTCTATCTTACTGGCGGGAATTTATCCCGAGATTATGCAGAAGGCAATAGTCTTACCTAATGAGAGCAGGAAGGAGAGACCTTATATATTAAACAATATTGAAGCTACCCGGGCGGCCTATGGTTTAGACAAGATTAAAGAGGAAGAATTTCCGGTAAAGGAAGGGATAAGTTTCGAGGATATTGAAAAAAATGATAAGATT
>DASRME010000123.1:0-7956 GCA_035648095.1 Atribacterota bacterium
ATTTCTAAATTAATAGAATCCAAGGCTTTTATTTGATCTTTTTTATTATAATTATATATATGACTTAGATTTTCTATTTTAATCAAAATGTTCACCACTTATAATATAGTATATAGTAAAGAAGTAAAGAGATAGGATACAGAATTTATATTTCGACATCTCGTGATTCGTATCTCACTAAAAATATAGTCAGCTAGTTAGAATTTCCTGGTTAGATGATTAAGAAAATATAATGATGAAATCAGGAGCCAATTAGTATATAGTATCAAGTATATAGTATATAGTGAAGAGGATTAGCCAGTTTATCGGTTACCCGGGACAAATTCGTATTCCGTATAAAATACAGTAACAAGTCATACATAATGAGTAAAAAACTGCAGGTTCCAGGTTTCGATATAAAAGTTTATTGAAAGCTTAAAGTGCAAATGTAAATTATAAACCGATAACTGAAAACATGTATCTAAAACTAACGACTAAATTAATTAGTTAGCCAACTAACCAAATTGTTAAAAATCAAAAGGTTAAAAAGTCTAACTATCAAATAATCAGTTTCAATGTAAAACTTTTTAACCTTTTATCTTTTTTTGCTTTATTTATTCTACAAATTCAATTATCGCTAACGACGAAGCATCACCTTTACGAAATCCCGTTTTTACAATGCGTGTGTAACCGCCATTCCTTTCCAAAAACTTTGGACTAATTTCTTCAAAAAGTACCTTAGAAGCTTTTTTATTTTTTATAACTTTTTGCACCTCTCTCTGAGAATGTAAATTATTATTCTTGGCTGTTGTTACTAATTTTTCTACACACTTTCGAAGTTCTTTTGCTTTAGCATATGTGGTCTCAATTTTTTTATGAGTTATAAGCGAAATAGATAAATTAGCCAACAAAGAACTTCTATGGCTACTACTGCGACCTAATTTTCCTTTTAATTTCTTGTGTCTCATTCTAAAAATCCTCCTGATGCGTTTTTTCACCCAAAACAAATCCGTATTTAGCTATTTTCTCTTTTATTTCATCTAAAGATTTTTTTCCTAAATTTTTTATCTTTATAACCTCCATTGGTGGAAATTCAACTAAATCTCTTAATGTATTCATATTAGATTTTTTTAGACAATTATACGAACGAACTGAAAAATCTAATTCTTCAATGGTTTTATTTAGGATTTTTTCTCTTTCGCTCTTTTCTTTTTCTTCTTCCGATATTGATTCACCCTCTAATTCAACATCTTTGGGAGAAAACTTAGTAAATACCTTTAAATACTTAATCAGTATATTTGCTGATTTACTTAAAGCTTCATCTGGCAAAATACTTTTATCGGTAAATATTTCCAAAACTAATTTATCGCAATTAGAAAATTGACTCATACTTGCAGTTTCTACATCATATCTTACTTTTGTAATAGGCGAAAAAAAAGAATCAATAAATATTGTGTCTACTGATTGGCCCGATTTTTTATTTTTTTCAGCAGGAAAGTAACCCATCCCTTTTTCCACAACTATCTCCATATTAAGTTTGCCACTATCATTTAAAGTAGCGATTGTTAAATCTGGATTAAGTATCTCTACATTGATGTTGGGGATTATGTCTGCTGCAGTTATTATTTTTTTACCTTTTGCCTTAAATTTTAAAATTTGTGGTTCATCAGTGAATATTTTAACTACCAATTCTTTAATATTTAAAATTATTTCAATAACATCTTCTTTTACTCCTGGAATAGTATCAAATTCATGAGTAATTCCTTCAATTCTAATAGCAGTTGCAGCAGCTCCCCACATAGAAGATAATAGTGTTCTTCTAAGAGAGTTGCCTAAAGTAATACCATAACCTTTTTCTAATGGTTCTATAATAAACTTGCCATAATTATCTGATAAATCTTCCACTTTAATTTTTATATTATTAATATCCATCACTTTTAATGCTCTCCTTCTTTAGGTATAGGAAACCCAAAAATATTAACGAGAATAATATTCAACTACTAATTTTTCCTCTACCGGCAAATTTAATTCTTCTTTAGAAGGAAATCTTATTATCTTTCCTTTCAAATTCGCAGCATCAAACTCTATCCAAGAAGGAATACTGACTTCTACCTTTCCTTCTTTAATTTCTTTAAAATATTCGGTATTCCTACTCTTTTCTTTAATCTCAATCATATCATTGATATCAGTTTGATAAGACGGTATATTCACTTTTTTCCCATTAACCAGTATATGTGAATGTAAGATTAATTGACGAGCTTGAGCTCTTGATTTAGTTACACCAAATCTATAAACAATATTATCCAATCTTCTCTCTAGTAATTCTAATAAATTTTCTCCAGTAACACCTTTTTTCTTTTCAGCTTTCTTGAAAAGATTTTTGAATTGCTTTTCTAACAATCCATAATATTTTCTGAGCTTTTGTTTTTCTCTTAATCTCACACCATAGGTAGACAATTTTCTACTTCTTGTATTTTTTGCATTCTTACCGGGTAATGAAGCTCCCTTTTCTATTGGACATTTATCAGAATAACACCTGTCACCTTTTAAAAATAACTTTACTGTTTCTCTACGGCATAATTTACATACTGCCCCTTTATATCTTGCCATATATAAATAAATCCTCCTTCTTCCCGCTAATATTTAATGATATTTTAAAGATTGCACACTAAACTCATCTATTATTTGAAGACATCGCCTACAAAACACCTATGTAAACTTATTTTTGCAACCTTTTTCCGATTCCACATTTTTATCAATAACTTGTAATAGACAAATCTGATATAATTTATATCCTTCTTTGTTTTGGGGGTCTACAACCATTATGCGGAATTGGAGTAACATCTTTAATCATATTAACTTTTAAACCAACTGCTTGTAATGATCTAATTGCTGTTTCTCTCCCTGGGCCTGGACCCTTTACCAATACATCCACTTCTTTTAATCCCTGATCCATGGCTTTTTTAGCCGCTGCTTCAGCTGTCATTTGAGCAGCAAAAGATGTGCTCTTTTTACTTCCTTTATAACCCATACACCCCGCACTAGACCAAGCAATTACGTTTCCAACTTCATCAGTAATAGTAACTATGGTGTTGTTAAAAGTAGATTGAATGTGTACTGTCCCTAAAACGATATTTTTTCTTATTTTCTTCTTAGTTTTCTTTAATTTTTTCTTATTAGCCAATTAAGTTCTCCTTTCCCTATCAGATAATATTATATACTTTTCTTTTTTCTTGCCCCTACTGTTTTCTTGGGCCCTTTTCTAGTTCTCGCATTAGTTTTAGTTCTTTGACCTCTCACCGTAAGTCCCTTTCGATGCCTTATTCCTCTATATGAACCTATATCCATAAGCCTTTTTATAGAAGTAGTAACTTCGCTCCTACATTCCCCTTCTACCTTATAGTTTTTATCAATAACTCCCTTTATTTTATTTATCTCTTCTTCGGTTAAATCTTTTGTCCTGGTATCAAAGTTAACTTTTGTTTCCTTTAATATTGAACGAGAACGGGTAATGCCTATTCCATAGATATAAGTCAAAGCATATTCTACTCTCTTATTTCCAGGTAAATCCACTCCAGCTATTCTGGCCATATCTTAATATATCCTCCTTTAAAATTATTTCCCTTGTCTCTGTTTATGCTTTGGATTAATACAAATTACTCTTATTTTCCCTTTTCTTTTTATTATTTTACATTTTTCACACATTCTTTTGACCGATGATCTTACTTTCATTTTTTTCTTCCTCCATGAAATAGTATATCGTATTTCGTATATAGTATATCGTAAAAAAACTCTTATATAATTCCTAATAATAACGTTTTCTGAGGACAATTCTCCTATGTTGCATATCATAAAATCATATAACAAAAATACTCTGCCTGATACGATAGATATACGAAATACGATATACAATATACTAAATTACAATCTATATACAATTCTCCCCTGGGTTAAATCATAAGGTGATATTTCAACTTTTACTCTATCTCCGGGTAATATTCTAATAAAATGCATCCTTATTTTACCCGAGATATGGGCTAATATTTCACAACCATTTTCCAGTTCAACCCGAAAAGTAGCATTAGGTAAAGCTTGAATAACTTTTCCTTGCATTTCTATGCTCTTTTCTTTCACCATTAATCATTCCTCCGCATAAATTCTTTTTACTTTTACTATTATAAACTTCTTTCTATTCAAAGAATAGTTAATATTTCATTTCCGTCTGCAGTTATGGCTATAGAATGTTCAAAATGTGCTGACCGGCTTCCATCTTCTGTTGCAACTGTCCACCCATTATTGTAAAGTTTTGTTTTGTAACCACCCATATTAACCATAGGTTCAAGTGCTAACACCATTCCTTCTTCTAATTTTATACCAATATGCGGAATACCATAATTAGGTATTTGTGGTTCTTCATGCAAATAACAACCCACTCCATGGCCTACATATTCTCTTACTACAGAAAAATGTGATTTTTCTACTGTTTCCTGGATGGCAAAAGAAATATCTCCTAATCTATTGCCTACAATGGCTTTCTCTATACCTTTGAACAAAGATTTATTAGTTACTTCTAAAAGTTTTTGTACTTTTGGGTCTATCCTCCCCACAGATACAGTAGTCGCAGTGTCGCCGTAGTAACCTTCTAAATTCGTTCCAATATCTATACTTACAATATCTCCTTCTCTCAACCTTCTCTTCCCTGGAATACCGTGAACTACTTCTTCGTTAATAGAAACGCATATGGAATGCCTAAATTTATTTCCTTTTATTCCATAACCTTTAAATGCAGGCTTTGCTCCATGTTTTATTATATAATCTTCAGCAATCCTATCTAATTCTAAAGTAGTAATTCCCTCTTTTATATTTTCTAATATTTCTTTTAAGGCACTTGCTGCTAATTTGCAACTTTTTCTTATACATTTAATTTCTTCTGGAGATTTTAAAATTACCATTGTTTTATTTATGTATTCCTTGTAAAATTTTCTTGATCGCAAAAAAAGCATTTTTACTTAAATGAGCATCTATTATTTTTAACAATTTTTTTTCTTCATAATATTTTTTTAAAGGCACAGTTTGTTTGGTAAATACTTCTAACCTATTTTTTATGGTCTCTTCCTTATCATCCTCTCGTTGATATAATTCTCCCCCACAAAGATCGCAGGTATTATTTTTTTTAGTAGGATTAAATAATAAATTATAATTCGTGCTACACTTTTTACATACTCTACGATTAGATAATCTTTGTATTATTTCTGAAAAAGGTATCTCAAAGTAAAATACATAATCAATATATTCATTGTTCTCTTTATTTAATTTCTCCAATAAATTTACTTGTTCCATATTTCGAGGAAAACCGTCGAAGATATAACCATTTTTACAATCTTCCTGTTTTGTTCTTTCCTTTATTATTTCCAGAATAATATGGTCAGGCACCAAGGCTCCTTTACTCATGATATTATTAACTTCCATACCCAGCTTACTCTTTTTATCTATTGTTTCTCTCAAGATTACTCCTGTTGAAATTACCGGAATATTGAATTCTGCCTGCAACTTTTTTGCTACTGTTCCCTTCCCTCCACCTGGAGGACCTAATAAAATTAGCTTCATCACTTTCCCTCTCTTTTTGGATTAGAAATATTTCTTTAATTAACCGTTAGTTTTAAGACAATCAGCTGATAAATCAAATTGGTTTATAAAAAACTATTTCTTAATAAATCCTTCATAATGCCTCATTAACATATGTGATTCAATTTGTTGAACAGTTTCTAAAGCCACTCCTACCATAATTAGCAAAGATGTTCCTCCAAAATAGAAAGTAGTAATTCCTGTAATTCTTATTAAAATGTCAGGTAGAATAGCAATTATAGACAAAAACAATGCGCCACTTAGAGTAATTCGAGTCATTATATGATCAATATAGATAGTTGTATTTTTCCCTGGTCTTATTCCTGGTATAAAGCCTCCATATTTTTTCATATTATCCGCCATATTGGCAGGATTAAAGGTCATTGCCGTATAAAAGAAAGTAAACGCTATAATTAATATAATATACAAAATTAGATATAATGGCTGTCCCGGTGAAAGAGCCTCAGACATACCTTTCATAAAAGCAAAATTCTGAAAAAATTGTGCAATGGTAGCTGGGAAAAGCAATAATGCAGAGGCAAATATTATCGGAATAACTCCAGCTTGATTTACCCGTAAAGGAATATGTGTTCCTTGCCCGCCATACATTCTACGGCCTATAACTCTTTTTGCATATTGAACCGGTATTCTTCTCTGTCCTTTTTGAATGGCAATAACTCCTCCAATAACCAATACAGAGACTATAAGTAGACCTACTACTGGTAAAATACCAATTTCTCCAACTTGTACTAGTTTGGCGGTTTGTACGAGCTGAGAGGGAATTCTAGCAATAATTCCAGCAAAAATAATTATAGAAATCCCATTACCGATACCAAAATCAGTAATTTCTTCACCCAGCCACATTAAAAAGCAAGTACCCGCGGTAAGAGTAATTATTAATAAGAATCTGAAGCTAAATCCCGAAATCATCAATACTCCCATATTTTGTAGCCAAACACTTATTCCAAAGGCCTGGATAATAGCTAAAAATACTGTTGAATAACGAGTAATTTTGGTAATTTTGGTCCTACCTTCTTCTCCTTCTTTAGCCCATTGTTCTAAAATAGGGACTACAGCTTGCAAAAGACTCATAATAATAGAAGCATTGATATAGGGCATAATCCCTAAAGCAAAAACAGAAAAACGACTTAATGCGCCTCCAGCAAAAAGATCAAAAAAACCTAAAATTCCTCCCTGAGCAAACAGGTTAGCCATTGCTTCTTTATCAATACCCGGTAAAGGTAAATGACTCCCCAATCTAACTACAACTAACATTCCCAAGGTAAAAAGTATTCTTTTCTTTAAATCAGGAATTTTAAATAAATTACGTAAAGAGTCTAACAATTATACCACCTCTATCTTCCCATCAATTAATTCAATTTTGCTTATCGCTTTCTGACTAAATTTGCTTGCTTTTATAGTTAATTTCTTATTTAACTCACCGTTAGCTAATATTTTTACTCCATAACCTACTTTTTTTATAATTCCTTTATCAATCAATTCTTTCTGGTCAACTACATCACCGTCTTCAAATACATTTAATTGTCCGATATTTACAATACTATAATCTTTTTTGAATACATTGGTAAAGCCCCTTTTGGGAACTCTTCTATACAAAGGCATCTGACCACCTTCGAAACCCGGTCTAACTCCGCCTCCCGAACGAGAATTTTGTCCGTTTGAGCCTCGACAGGAAGTAGAACCATGGCCAGAACCACAACCTCTACCTACTCTCTTACGCTTTTTAACTGATTTAGGTGCTGGGCATAAATTATTTAATTTCATTGCTTGTTACCTCCCTTGGTTGTAAGCGTTGGCTATACATTTCAACCACACTTTTCCCTCTTAATCTTGCTACATCTTTTGCATCTTTTAAACTTACAAGAGCATCCATAGTAGCTTTGGCAATATTTAAACTATTGCTGCTTCCTAAGGATTTAGTTAAAATATTTTGATATCCTGCTGCTTCTAATATTGTTCGAACAGCACCACCAGCAATAACTCCGGTTCCAGGAGAGGCTGGTTTCATAAAAACCCTAGCAGCTCCATATTTTCCTATAATCGTATAAGGAATAGTTCCTTTTTTTATTCTTACTTTTATCAAATCTTTTTTTGCTTTCGCTGCCCCTTTTTTAATTGCTTCAGAAACGTCTTTAGCTTTTCCATGACCTGTACCTACTATCCCTTCACCATTTCCTACTACAACCATGGCGGAAAACCCAAATCTCCTTCCACCTTTTACAACTTTACTCACTCTATTTACAAAAATAACCGTTTCGTTTAATTCTAAACCTTCAGGGTCTATTTTTAGCACTTGTCCACCTCCTCTCTTACTTTTTTCTTAATATATAT
>DASRME010000124.1:0-13654 GCA_035648095.1 Atribacterota bacterium
AATTAATAGTCAAGATATTATATACTGACGATTATTCACTAAGGACTAATTAAGAGTGGAGGAAGAATGGAAGATAATAAAATTCGCGTTAGGTTTGCCCCCAGTCCAACTGGTTATTTACATATTGGTGGTGCACGCACAGCATTATTTAATTGGCTTTATGCCAGGCACCATAAAGGAACTTTTATTTTACGCATTGAAGATACCGACCAAGTAAGATCTACCGAAGAAGCAGTCAATGTAATATTGGAAGGCATGAAATGGTTAGGTTTAGATTGGGATGAAGGTCCTGGAAAAGGTGGGGAATATGGTCCTTATTATCAGATGCAGCGCTTAAGCCTTTACCAAGAATATACGCAAAAACTTTTAAAAGATAAAAAAGCATATCGTTGTTATTGTACCAGAGAAGAGCTAGCTGAAAGAAGAGAAAAACAAGCAAGAGAAGGTAAAAATCCTAAATATGATGGGCATTGTTTGGATCTTAGTGAAGGTGAAAGGAAAAAATATGAAGCGGAAGATAGAAAGCCGGTAATAAGGCTTAAAATTCCTGCAAAAAATATTGTATTTGATGATTTGTTAAGGGGTGAAGTTGCTTTTGATGGTGAGTTGTTAAGCGATTTTGTAATTGTGAAATCAGATGGAATTCCTACTTATAATTATGCGGTAGTCATCGATGATGCCTTAATGAAAATTACTAATATTATGAGAGGAGATGACCATATTTCTAATACTCCTAAACAGATATTGATTTACGAAGCTTTAGGGTTTACTATTCCAAAATTTGCTCATATCCCCATGATTATGGGGTCAGACCAAACCAGGTTGAGCAAACGTCATGGAGCTACTTCAGTTATGGAATATAAAAAGATGGGTTATATCCCAGAGGCAGTAGTGAATTATATTACTCATTTAGGTTGGTCTTCTGGTGGCGAAAGGGAGATATTTACAAAAGAAGAATTAATTAAAGAGTTTAGTTTAGATAAAATTTCCAAACATGCGGCTGTTTTTAGTATGGAAAAACTAAATTGGTTTAATAGTGAATATCTAAAAAATATGTCTATCGATTCTTTAACCAAAATGCTACTTCCTTTTCTTGAAGAGGCTAATTATATTGAAAATGAAAAAAGTCTTTCTCCGGAAAAAAATGAGTATATAAAAGAAGTGGTAAAATTAATGCAGGGAAGGATTAAAAATTTTTCTCAGTTTATTGACTATGCCGATTATTTTTTTATGGACAAAATAGATATTGAACCCCAGGCTTTTGATAGCGTATTAAGCAAAGAAGGCGTAGCAGATATTTTGCAGGCCTTAAAGGAAAAACTTTATGTTCTTAAATGTTGGGAAGAAGAAAGCATTGAAAATGCAGTAAGAGAAGTTGCTTCTTCCTTGCAAATAAAGGGCGGTCAAATTATACATCCTACCCGCGTTGCGCTAAGCGGCAAAAAAATAGGTCCTGGTTTGTTTGAAATAATGCTATTATTAGGTAAAGAAAAAATCGTTAAGCGCTTAAAAGAGGCAATAGAAAAAATAAAAGAAGTGAAAAAATAATTAATTAGACTTTTCAAGTAATACAATTTAGTATAAAATAGAATGAAGAAAAAATTATTATAAAGTTGAGGGATCGTCTAGTGGTAGGACACCAGACTCTGGATCTGGGAGCGGTGGTTCGAGCCCACCTCCCTCAGCCATTGTAATTGTCATATTAATTTAATTTATTGATTACGATTATGGCGCAATCGAATAGTGGTTAATTCGGCTGGCTCTCAATCAGCAAACGGGGGTTCAATTCCCCCTTGCGCTACCAATTTTTCAAAAGCAAAATGTGTTTATACGGAGCAGGAAATACCTGCTCTTTTTATAATATAAAATATTATATTAACCAGTAAAATTGATAAGATAAAAGAGGAATAAAATGAACTATAATAATATTTTTTTAACCAAAGATGGCTTGGAGAATTTAAAAGAAGAGATAAAGCATTTAGAGGGAGAAAAAAGAAAAGAGATACAAGAAGATATTAGTAGAGCTTTAGAGTATGGAGATATAACCGAAAATGCAGAATATAATATTGCTCAGGAAGCTCAACGTATGAACGAAATCAATATTGTTAGATTAAAGCAAAAATTAAGTCGGGCCACAATAGTAGACGAAGATTATGATACGGAAGGAATTAGTATTGGCACAACTTTAGAGCTAAAAAATTTAGACTCAGGAGAAAAAATTAACTATATCTTTGTTCCAGATGATCAAATAGATTTCACTCGTAACAAGATTTCTATAAGTTCTCCCTTGGGACAGGCATTTTTGGGTCATTATGAGGGAGAAGAGGTTGAGATCGAAGTCCCTATCGGAATATTAAGATACAAAATATTAAAAATTTTAAAATGAAAACCAAAATATTAAAGATAAATCCCCAAAAAATTGATTTAGCAAAGATTAAAATAGCCGCAGAAGAAATTAAAAAAGGTAACTTGGTCGCTTTTCCAACTGAAACAGTATATGGATTGGGGGCAGATGCCTTTAATGAACAAGCTATTACTAAAATATTTCAAGCCAAAGAAAGACCCTTTAATGATCCTTTAATTACTCATATTGCCGATATAAAAGAATTGTATAGATTGTCCAAGCAGGTTCCCCCGGTAGCTTTAAAATTAACCAAAGCATTCTGGCCTGGCCCTCTCACTTTGGTCCTGAAAAAATCCGAGTTAGTTTCGGGTATTATAACGGCAGGTTTAGATACGGTTGCTGTTAGAATGCCTGCTGACAATATTGCATTAAGTCTAATTAGAGAAGCTCAAACTCCTATCGTTGCTCCCAGTGCTAATATTTTTGGAAGGACCAGTCCTACCAGTGCTCAGCATGTAGAAGATGATTTAAATGGTAAAATAAAGATGATTATTGATGGAGGAAAAACTAAAGTAGGGGTAGAATCTACTGTTCTCGATATAACCGTTAAACCAATCCAGGTGCTGCGAACTGGGGGGATATCGATGGAGCAATTAAAAGAAATAATCGGTCAGGTGAAGATAAGCGAGGAACTGGAGAGAGGCTTTCGTTCTCCTGGAATGTTAAATAGTCATTATTCTCCCCGGGCTAAATTAATTTTAGTAGAAGAGGAAGAAAAAACTCAAGTAGAAAAAGTCCTTAAATTGGCTTCTGAGTATAAAGCGCAAGGATTTAAAGTAGGGATAATGGTTAAAGAAGAAAATCGGGATAAATATGAGAGATTTAAAGTTAAAGTTATAGGTAAAGGTAGTGAGTTAAACATTTGTGCAGCAAATCTCTTTTCAATTTTAAGGAGTTTTGATAAAGAGGGATTTGAAATTATTATTGCTGAAGGATTAAAAGAGCAGGGCTTGGGTCTGGCTATCATGGAACGATTAAGAAAAGCTGCTGTTCCTAAACACGAATTTAATATTTGACAGAAGCTGAAGTGTATGTTAAAATTTTAAAAAATGTTAAGGAGTAGATAAGGTGGCTATAAAAAAAGATAATACTAAATTAATAAATTCCTTTAATTTTTATTTCTACTATTATACCACCGATGTTTATGCCTTAACATCTTAGAAATTTAAAATAAGAGGTTATAGGCGTAGACATCGGTTTTATGCCTATAACCTCTTTATATATTTACATATAAAGGTTATAGGCTTTTTAAATTCCTATAACCTTTTTTTATTTTATACTACCCCCTTTCCACTAGCAAAAAAGGGGCAGTGTGAGGTTAAATAGAAAAGAGGTGAGAGGATGTTAGTACGAGGAATAAGAGGAGCAATAACGGTAGATAGCAATAACAAAGAAGAAATTATAAAAAAAACTAAAGAATTATTAGTTACTTTAAAAAAAGAAAATGATTTTATGATCGAAGATATAGTAAGTACTTTTTTTAGCGTCACTCCTGATTTAAATGCCGCTTTTCCAGCCCAGGCGGCACGAGAATTAAACTGGGATAGAGTTCCCCTTTTTGATATGAAAGAAATAGATGTTCCGGGGAGTTTACCCAGATGTATTCGAATATTAATTCAGATAAATTGCCAAAAAAGTCAAGCAGAAATGAAACATTGCTATTTAAGAGGAGCGAGAATACTAAGAAAAGATTTAATGAATAAAATTTCAGGTCAAAAGGAGAGTGAATTCAAGTGATTATTGTGATGAACGGCAAAACTAACGATTCTGATGTAGAAAAAGTAATAGAAAAATTGTACGAATTAGGGCATAAAGTACACATCTCTCGAGGAGAAAGACGAATTATTTTAGGGGTAATTGGAAATGTAGAAAATTTAGCTTCGGTGCCTTTTTATGCCTTTAATGGGGTCGAAGAGATTATCCGTATCTTAAAACCTTATAAATTAGCCAGTAGAGAATTTAAGGAATTCGATACTATTATTAAAGTAAAAGAAGTAACCATTGGAGGAAAAGAAATTATAGTGATTGCAGGGCCTTGTGTTGTAGAGGATGAAAATCAGATATTAGAGACTGCCCGCAACGTCAAAGCTTTAGGAGCAAAAATATTACGGGGAGGAGCTTTTAAACCCCGGACATCTCCTTACAGTTTTCAGGGATTAGGAGAAGAAGGTTTGAAGTTATTGGCTCAGGCTGGGGAGGAGACAGGTTTAGCAGTTGTTACTGAAGTGATGTCGGTTAACCAGATTGATTTAATTGCCGAATATACCGACATATTTCAAGTAGGCGCCCGCAATATGCAAAATTATGTATTATTAAAAGAATTAGGTAAGCTTAAAAAACCGATACTGCTTAAAAGAGCAATGTCTGCTACTATAGAGGAACTCTTATTATCGGCAGAATATATTTTATCTCAAGGAAATTATGAAGTAATATTATGTGAGCGAGGAATTCGTACCTTTGAAAACTATACCCGCAATACTTTGGATTTAAGCGCAGTTCCTGCTTTAAAGGAATTAAGCCACTTACCGGTAATTGTAGATCCTAGTCATGCTACCGGTAGATGGAGATTGGTAAGTCCGATGGCCAAAGCAGCCATAGCGGCTGGAGCAGATGGTTTGATTATCGAAGTTCACCCTGACCCTAAAAGCTCACTGAGTGACGGAGCTCAGACCTTAAGATTCGATACCTTTACTCAATTAATGAAAGAAATAAGACCAATAATTCAAGCAGTAGGCCGAGAATTTAGCATTCCTTCAGAAGATGAGGTAGAGAGGATAAAAAATTAAGTGGAACTTATTTTAGAAAAAATTAGCAAATTAAAAGGAAATATATGTGTTCCGGGAGATAAATCAATATCTCATCGCTCTCTAATCTTAGGGTCTATTGCCCAAGGAGAGACTCGAATATATAATTTTTTAAATTCTTTAGATTGTTTTAGTACTTTAGAGTGTATGCGAGCTTTAGGAGTAGAAATAAAGAGGAGTAACAACGATTCCCTTAAGATAAAAGGCAAGGGATTATATGGGTTAGAAGAACCAAAAGATGTACTTAATGTAGGGAATTCAGGGACAACTATCCGCCTCTTGGCCGGTCTACTTAGTGGTCAAAATTTTCATTCTGTTTTAAATGGCGATAATTCAATCAGAAAAAGACCAATGAAAAGAGTAGTCGAACCCTTAAGATTAATGGGAGCAAATATATGGGGGAGAGAAGGTGGTCATCTAGCTCCTTTAAGTATAAAAGGAAGCAAACTTAATCCCCTCCGTTATACTATGCCAGTGGCTAGTGCTCAGGTGAAATCAGCCCTCCTACTGGCGGGTCTTTATGCAAAAGGTGAGACAGTAATCAAAGAATCTCTGTCTACCAGGGATCATACTGAGAGAATGTTAACGATTATGGGGGCGGATATAAAGAATTTTCCTTCTGAAATTAAAACAAGAGGTGGGAGAGAATTAAAAGGTAATGACATTTTTATCCCTGGAGATATTTCTTCTGCTGCCTATTTCATAATAGCAGCAAGTATATTAAAAGGTTCTCAGATTATAATTAAACAAGTAGGGGTGAACCCTACCAGAGTCGGAATAATCGAAATGCTAAACAAAATGGGAGCCAAAATCGATATCTCAAATTATCTAATAAAATCGAATGAACCTCAAGCTGATTTAAAAATAGAATGTTCAGAATTAAAAGGGATAGAGGTTAGAAAAGAAAATATACCTTTCTTAATTGATGAATTACCTCTTATTGCTGTTGCCGCAACTCAGGCTCAGGGTAAAACAGTGGTAAGCGGAGCAAAAGAATTGAGGGTAAAAGAGACTGATCGAATAAAAACAATAGTTAATGAATTAAAAAAGATGAGTGCAGATATTGAGGAAAAGGAAGATGGTTTTGTGGTAATAGGACCTTCTAAATTAAAAGGGGCAGTTTGTGAAAGTTACAATGATCATCGCATTGCTATGTCCTTAGCAGTGGCTGCCCTAGTAGCCGAAGGTAAAACCATTATTAAAAATTCAGAATGTATAGATATATCTTTTCCCGGATTCGAAAAGACTTTACAAAAATTGATTTAAAGGAATGGCGAAATGAAAAAAGAAATCAACGGAAAGACCAAAATAATCGGGGTAATCGGAAAAAATATAGAAAATAGTCTTTCTCCACTTATCCATAATCTAATAATACTTAAATATTCTCTAAACTTTTGCTATTTGCCCTTTCAAACAACAGAGGCCGATTTAAGTAAAGCTATCCAAGGGATAAAAGCCCTGAATATAGAAGGTGTAAATATTACTTTCCCATACAAAGAAAAGGTAATTAATTTTTTAGATGATCTGGATGAATCTGCTCGGAGAATTGGAGCAGTAAATACTATTATCAATAATAAAGGAATTCTTATCGGTTATAATACTGATGTAATTGGTTTTAAGAGAAGCCTACAGGAAGATGAAGAATTTATTATAAAAAAGAAAAAAGCAGTTATTTTTGGAGCAGGAGGGGCTGCTCGTGGGGTAATTTATGCTCTTTTAGAGGAAGGAATAGAAGAGGTATGTATCTTCAATCGGACTTTAGAAAAAGCTAAAAAGATTAAACAGGATTTTTCTTCCTTCTTTCCCGAAAGCACTATTTATGTACTTCCTTTAGGGGAAGAGAATTTAAAAAACAAAATAGAAAGGGCTCATCTTTTAGTGAATACCACTTCTTTAGGTATACCTCCGCAAATCGATAGAACGCCTTTAACAGATGAAACATTATTTCATCCTGATCTCTTGGTCTATGACCTTATCTACCACCCCACTAAGACTCTTTTTCTAAGACAAGCCCAGAGGGCGGGGGCAAAGATAATTAATGGTTTACCGATGTTAGTTTATCAGGGGATAGAGAGTTTTAATCTCTGGACTGGATTTATGCCAGCAGGGAAAGAAATATTAGAAATGATTGAACAAAACGAATAGATTGCTTATAAGTTAATGAGAAAGGAGAAGGAGGAAAAATGCTAAGATTTCTTGATGCAGGAGAATCTCATGGGAAATGTTTGATAAGCATAATAGAAGGATTGCCAGCCGGTCTCTCTTTGGAAGAAAAAAAAATCAATCTTGACCTGATAAGACGTCAAGGAGGTTATGGTAGAGGAAAGAGGATGAAGATTGAACAGGATCAAGTCGAGATATTATCCGGATTGGTAGAAGGAAAGACTATTGGAAGTCCTCTTGGTTTAATGATAAAAAATAAAGACTGGGAGAATTGGCAAGATAAAAAATATCCCTCTTTAACTATTCCTCGACCAGGGCACGCGGATTTTACCGGAGCAATAAAATATGGGTTTGAAGATGTGCGGAAAGTCTTAGAAAGAGCCAGTGCTCGGCAGACTGCCATGAGAGTGGCCATAGGTTCAGTAGCTCAACAATTTTTAGAAGAATTTAATTTACACGTTTTTAGTTACGTATTAAGGATTGGACAGGTTAAAGCCCGGAGGGCTATTTCTTTTAATCCAAAGATTAAAACTGAAATTAAAAAATCACCAGTGTATTGTCTGGATGGAATAGCATCAATTGGAATGTGCAGGGAAATTGATCGGGCTCAAGAGAAAGGAAATACTTTAGGCGGAGTGTTCGAGGTAGTGATTACCAATGTTCCTATAGGCTTAGGAAGTTATGTCGAGTGGGACAGGCGTCTGGATGCTCGTTTGGCTTCAGCTTTTATGAGTATACCGGGGGTAAAAGTGGTAGAAATAGGCAAAGGAATAGAGTCCTCGGAAAAAAAAGGTTCAGATGTCCATGATGAAATCTTTGTTCACCAAAAATTAGAAAAAAATTCTTCAAGGTATTATCGGAAAACCAATCGGGCTGGTGGCATAGAAGGCGGGGTGACCAATGGAGAAGAGGTGGTAATTAGAGCCTATATTAAACCTATACCCACTTTACTTAATCCCCTTCATTCAATTGATTTTACCACTAAAAAAGCAACAAAGGCAATCTATCAAAGATCTGATATATGTGTTGTACCAGCTGCCAGTGTAGTGGGAGAAGCAGTAGCAGCCTGGGAGATAGCGGTAGCTTTTTTGGAAAAATTTGGAGGGGATTCTTTACTGGAGATTAAAGAAAATTACAAGAATTATAAGAAGAGGCTTCAAAAGATATGAAGCAAAATATTATTATTACCGGATTTATGGGTTCTGGAAAAAGTGTGGTAGCTGAAGAATTAGCCCGAAAACTGGGAATGAAATTTATTGATATGGATCAGATTATTGAGGAACGCCAGGGAATGAGCATATCAGATATTTTTGACAGATACGGGGAAAGTTATTTTCGAAAACAAGAGAATAAATTATTAAAAGAATTGTCCTCGAAAGAAAATATGGTAATTGCTACCGGTGGGGGAGCCTTGCTTCCTTCGGATAATGCCCGGATATTAGGTCAAATGGGTGAGATAATATGTCTTTACGCTGATCCCCGGACTATTTATGATCGCCTAAAAAGAAAGAATGATCGACCCCTCCTGAAAGGAGAAAATATCTTAAATAAGATTAATCTTCTCTTAGAAGAGAGAAAGAAAATATACGATAAAATAAAATGTAAAGTTGATACAACTAATTTTACAGTCCAGGAAGTCGTGGATAAGATAATAAATCTTTTAGAGCAAGAGAGGTGATAAAGCGAAATTGAAAGAGCTAACGGTAAAAATTACAGAAGACAAAGAATACAAGGTTTATATTAAAAAGGGAATTCTTGTTAATTTAGGCGAACATTTATCTAAAAAGATAAAGAATAAAAGAATGATCATAATTACCAATTCCTTAGTAAACTCTTTGTATGGAGACAAACTAATATCTTACTTGAAAAAAGGGGGACTTGACCCCGATTTAATAGATTTAATAGAAGTACCCGATGGCGAGAAATATAAATCTCTGTCTACCGCAAAATATCTCTATGATGAATTATTAAAAAGGAAAACAGACCGAACCACTACCCTTATTGCTTTAGGAGGAGGGGTTATAGGAGATTTAACCGGATTTGTTGCCGCTACCTATATGAGAGGTCTGCCTTTGGTACATGTTCCCACTACTCTTTTAGCCCAGGTAGACAGCAGTATCGGGGGGAAAGTGGCAGTTGATCATCCTTTGGCTAAAAATATCATCGGGAGTTTCTATCAACCAAGGGCAGTTTACACCGACCCTGAAGTTTTACAGACCTTATTAGATAAGGATATAAAAAATGGGATTATAGAGGCTATAAAGATAGCAGTGATAAAATCTCCGGCTTTCTTTAAATGGTTAGAGAGAAATATTAATCAATTATTTAAAAAACATCAAGACTTACTAGTCGAATTGGTTAAAGAAGCTGTTTCTTTAAAGGTGGATATAGTTTTGCAAGATCCCCGAGAAAGCGGATTGCGTAAAGTACTGAACTTTGGACATAGTATTGGCCATGCCCTGGAAGTAAGGGCGGGATATCAAGATTTAAGTCATGGAGAAGCGGTAGCCTTAGGTATGTTAATCGAGACTAAGATAGCACACAATAGAGGGATGTGTTCGGAAGAGTTTGAAGAAAAAATTAAGAAAATATTGTCATTCCTCACCTCTTCCCCGTCATCCTCGCGAAAGCGGGAATCCATATTTAAAGACATTAAAAATATAGACTACAATCAGTTCTGGGAAACCTTAAGTTTAGATAAAAAAAACGATCAGGGCAGAATGACATTTATTTTACCGGAAACTCTAGGGAAAGTGAGTCTAATTGATAATATAAGCAAAGAAGAAGTAATAAAAGCTTTAGAAGAATTTAAAAAGGAGTGGTCATTATGATAAAGATAGGAATAATTAATGGACCAAATTTGAATATGCTTGGAAAAAGGGATCAGAAGATTTACGGAAAAGTAAGTTTGAAGGAAATAAATCATAAAATTGAATCTTTTGCCAAAAAGGAGGATATTGAAATAACTATAAAGCAGTCTAATTTCGAAGGGGAGATTATTGAATCTATTCAGCACTTCTCTTCCCAAGTAGATGGCTTAATTATTAATCCCGCAGCTTATACTCATTATAGTTATGCTATTGCCGATGCTCTTAGAGACTGTCGTATTCCAGTAGTTGAAGTTCATCTTTCTAACATTTTTTCCCGAGAGGATTTTCGAGGGAAATCAGTAACTGCTCCTGCTTGTATAGGACAGATTGCCGGGTTTGGTTACCAGAGCTATATTTTCGCTATCTATGCCCTTCAAGATTATTTAAAGAAAAAATCAAAAGAGAGTAAATAAAATAATTTCAATTCTATCATTTCTGTTTTTCCCTCTCTCCCCAGAGGGAGAGGGTTAATGTGAGTGGGATTGTTGAAAATCGGAAAATTGCTAAAAAGGAGAAAATCAAAATGGAAGAGGAAAGCGACTTTAGAAAAATAACTATCATCGGTATAGGTTTAATCGGTGGCTCACTTGGATTAGCTCTAAAAGAAAAGAATCCAAATTTCAAAATTGTGGGTATAGATAAACAGGAAATAATTGAAAAAGCAATCGCTCGAAGTGCCATTGACGAAGGAACAGAAAATCTCGAGGAAGGAATTAAAGAAGCTGATATAATAATTATTGCTACACCTATAAAAACGATTTTAAATATTTTGACTCAAATTAATCCTTTTCTTAAAAAAGGATGCATAATAACTGATACTGGTAGTACTAAGAAGCAAATTGTAGAGAGAGCCGAAAAAGTATTGTCTAAAGATATATTCTTTATTGGTGGTCATCCTATGGCAGGCTCAGAAAAATATGGTATAGATTCAGCAAATTCCCATCTCTTCCAAGAGAAAACTTATATTCTAACTCCTACCAATAAAAGTGATTCAGTAGCACTCGAAAAGATATTTTTATTAATTAAGATGGTGGGAGCAAATAAACTAATATTAGATCCTCTCGAACACGACAGAATTGTTAGTGCAGTGAGTCATCTACCTCAGATTATCGCGGTTTCCCTAATTAATACAATAAGTGAATTGGCTCTACGGGGAAATAATAATTATTTTAAAGCCATCGGAAAGGGATTTAAAGATATGACCCGAATTGCCTCCAGTCCTTATAAAATATGGGAAGATATCTGCGAAACCAATCAGCAAAATATTTTGGAAACGATTCAGGAATTTAGAAAATATCTTGGCGTAATAGAAGATAAACTTAAAAATAATTCGCACAGTTTGAAAGAGGAATTTCAAAAAGCTAGTCAATTAAGAGAAACTCTCTAGATAAAAGTTTTTGTCATTGGGAACTACGATTATCAAAGAGCAGCAATCTTAAAAAATGTTTTCTACCATTTTATTCTTATTGAGAATCCCCCTTATTTATGTTATAATATAACGGCCAGATGAGGGGAAAAATATGAGCTTTACCAATAATAAAGATGAAGTAAAAAATGTAGCTGTAAACAGAAAAGCACGACATGAGTATCATATATTAGATACTTACGAAGTAGGGTTGGTTCTAAAAGGAACAGAGGTAAAATCTTTAAGAGAAAGCAAAGTTAGCCTGCGGGAAAGTTTTGCTCAATTTGAAAATAACGAACTTTTTATAATGAGTATGCATATTTCTCCTTATGCCTTTGGAAACATATTTAATGTTGACCCCAGAAGGAAGCGTAAATTGCTTTTGCATAAACGAGAAATTAACCGCTTAAAAGGACAGGTCGAAGAAAAAGGTTTAACCCTGGTGCCTTTACGAATTTATTTTAAAAGAGGTCATGCCAAGATCGAATTGGCTCTGGCTAAAGGAAAAAAGTTGTATGATAAACGACAGGCAATGGCTGAAAAAGATTCCCAAAGAGATGTAGAAAGAGAATTAAAAAATAAAGAATGGGGGCGATAGGTTTCGACAGGGATAAGAGAGGTAAGAACAGCGAGTCGAGGTTCCATGTCCTCGTAAAACCGTGGAAAAACATTAATTGCTAGAAACGAACAATTAGCATTTGCAGCCTAATTAGGCTGCACGTCTGTACTGGTTTTGTGTCTACGAGACCATTATGGGTGTAACATAAAGTAGACTATCTTCAACCTTACTGCCCCTGGGAGGTAGAAGAGAAAATTAAGGGCTGGCTCAATTTACATCCTGTCTATGGGAGGTAAAAAGAGCGAGAATCAAATCATAGACTACACTCGTAGCGGTTCTTACTGAAATATCTTTGGACGCGAGTTCGAATCTCGCCGCCTCCACCACCCTTATAAATAAGGCCTTTCAGCGATTTTGCTGAAGGGCTTTGTTTATTTTTATAAATTATTTTACAGAAAAAGAAGGATTTTTAAAAGTTATGTCGTATTATACTTTATAATCTCGAATAAATTTAATATGATAACCTGTATGAAGGTAACAGGAGATACTTTTTCTTTCCATCATAAAAGAAAAGGAGCCGAAGAGGCAAGATACCAAAAGTATCCAAACTTTCAGGCCAAAGGACTGTTACCGGACAGAACTCTGGAGAGCTTTATAAAAAAAGCACCGAAGGGGCAATCCCTACTCTTTAGGAATAACCTTACAGAGTTTACCAAAAAATTATTTCCTAATTTATTAGGAAGAATCTTTCAGGTAAAAGGACATATCCAGTTAATTAATGGCTAATAAAGGCAAACTATTCCGAAAGGGTAGGGCACGAAGTTATAGGTATAAAGCATCTGTTATGACCACCAAACTACCAGCTTTTTTTATATGATTAATATTAAACGGAAAGAGTATAAAGCTATAATTTTAATTCATCGTAGTGATAAGATTGCAAAAATGCAAACTTTAAAGAATGGAAAAAGATGGTAAGATTTTATCTGTCAAAAGATAGAAGATTTAACTCTTTATATGGATATGTACTTGTTATTAAATATAAAATTTATAGAGAGGTGATTGTATAATTTAAAAAATATTAACTTTTTTAGAAAAAGTAAAAATCTTTAATTTAGGAGGTATATTTTTAATGAAGAAAATAATAAATAAAAAAGTATTAATTTTAATATCTTTATTACTATTCTTACCCTTGCTTACTGGCTGTTTTCTGTTACCCCCAAAAAATCAGGTCCCCGTTATTACTTCCACTCCTATTAATGAGGCCATTGTAGGACAAGTATACACCTATAAGGTAGAAGCCACTGACCCTGATGGAGATCCCTTAACCTCTATACTCTAACTACTGTACCTACTGGTATGGAGATTTCTCCAGAAGGAGTAATCAGTTGGACTCCTACTACTGCTGGAAGTTATGAGATTACTGTAGAGGTATCTGATGGAAAATTAAGT
>DASRME010000125.1:0-3078 GCA_035648095.1 Atribacterota bacterium
CTGATTACCAGTAATATTTTTTACTTGCTATTTATGTCCTCAATCTTTCCTAAATTAATCCACTCTTTTATCATTTCTCTTCTCTTTTCTTCCAGGACAACCTAAAAGTTACCGGACTATTGTCTTGGTACGCCTTCCCTATTTAAGAAAATAAGATGTGTCCCTGTGTATTGTTAAATAACTTTCCTTTTCCTGGTAGAAAAATGGGTGTCTGTCCCTATTACTTCCTGCAAAACGCATTCCCAGATGCAGGTCTGCAGTGTAAAATATTTTTATTCCCATTTTAACCTCTTATAAAATTTATATAAAAAAAAATTACTTAATTATTAAGCATCAACACCTGTCCCTATTTTATTTAATATTAAGCTAGCAATAAACTAACAATTACAATGTTTACTTGATAAAGTCTTATAATAACGTCTAACTGTTTGTGAGTTTGGTAAACAATGACAGTCGTATTTGAAACAATCTGCAATAGAATCAATATAATCTAAAACTCCTAGTAAAACATAGGGAGAGAAACTACTTATTACCCCCGTAGAATAATGCGATACCCAATTTGAAATCAAAGTTGGGATGAGAGTATTTTCTAAAGCGTTAACCTGGGAAGGTTCTAAAGTTAAAGTGCCTGCTTTCTTTTCTAACTCTATTGATTCTTTTATCGCATCTAGACAATTTTGAACCATCTTTTTATCGTCGCGAATTGAAAAATCTATTGGAACTTTAATACCAACCTTTTTAATTATCTCTAATAATTTAAACTCTAAATATTGTCTAATTAAAGGTTCAGCCTGCTGAATTTTACCTACATTTAGAAAATTTTCTGCTATTGATCTTAGTCTACAGGAATCCTGTGCTTGGGTAAAGATAGAGCCCATTGGAGGCAAACCTTGAATTGTTTGATGAAACCATTGTGATTCATTCGATATTTTATCAAAGTATTTTTGCAACAAGCCATCATGACTAAAGATAATTATTTGAGGGCCATTTGGATTTATAGGACGAGCTATTTTAGTTTTTAATAATTCCATTAAATTAAATTGACATCCGGCATCAAAACTTGATGTGACATCATCTAGAACAATAAAATTAGCTGGCAAAATATTATCCAGCACAGAACTTAAATATATCGATATTGCCAATGCATTTTTGTAGCTTTCTGCTAGCAAAGTTGTAGCAGCAACATCTTTTAAGCCATAAAAATTTTCTAAAGTCAAATAAAGATCTTGTGTACCTTCTGATTTCTTTAATTTTGGAACTATATCCATATTATTTGTGATTTTAGAATACATCATTTGATATTTTTTTTCCAGATCTAGTGTTTTTTGCGTTGATAATTTTACCTCAGCTTCAGCAAAAGAATTACATGCATATACAATAAATTTCTGCCATTCTAATCTTGTATTTAAACTATTTTTTAATGTATTAATTTCAGATTGTGATTCAAGATATTTATTAATATTATCTTTTATTTGTTCAGCATATGTTATTTTTTCGGTTAAATTTACAAGTGATGGGGGTAGCTCTTTTTCAATATTGCCTTTTTCTTTTTCTAAAACATCTAACTTTTTTTTAAGGACGGCTTCAACTTCCAAAAATAACATAAAAAATAGTTTTAAATCACTTTCTGATAAATCACCACTTCTAAAATGATTTTCTATGTTTTGGAATACTTCCTTTTGCTTATTATCAAACTGAAGATTTTTTGATTGAAAAAGATCTTTCATCCGATTAATCCACACGTTCGAATTCCAAAATTCAATAATTTTAGTGGTTGTACTTGCAACTTCTTCATATTCTTTCAATTGTTTTCCAACCTCAGATTCAAAGTCATAATCAAGATCTGAGTTACAAGCAGGACATCTCTTTGGATAGGTCCACTCATCTGATTGGAAAATTTTTAATAGAGTTTCGTAAAGGGCTTTAAATAAAGATCCCTGGGTCGCTTTTAAAGCGTTATCACGAACTTCTACAAGTACTTTCAAATCATTCTGATGTTGTTCATCGTATTCTTGAGAAGCCAAAGAAGATAATTCAGTTATTTTTTTTATAACTTCTGATAGCTGGTTGTGCATGTCACTATCCTCAGCATCTCTTATTATTTTTTTAATAGAGTCATAATTTACTGATAAAATATCTTTTTCTTGAAAAAATTGTTCAAGAAGATTTACGTCTTTTAAAACGGAAGTAGTATTATTTACTATAAATTCTATATTAAAAGGAATAGAAACATTAAGATTTGTAATTTTATTAAAAGGTATTTCAATATTTTGAATACTTCTATCTAAACTTGTTTTTTTTATTCCTATTTCTGATTGTAATTGATCAATAGAAAAATCGGAATTTAATGACCGGGTATTTGCTAACACCTCAAGAGCTTGTCTATATTGTGATAAAATACCTAAGCCAAGAAGAGAAGAAAAAGTTCTGCCTCTATGTAACGGAGAATCTTCAACAAATTTATTAAAGGTTTTTTGATCAATGAGACATAATTCATTATTTAAATTCTCTAATAATTTTTCGGGCATATTATATCCAGAGGGACTTTCCACTTTTCTATTTCCATATTTATCTCTTGTAATTAATATTTCAACAACTCTACTACCATCGTCTGGAGTAAAAGTTATCAATATTTTTGCATTTCCTGAGCTATTAAACCTATTACAGTAATATTCTTCAGACCGATCAGAAGAATGAAGGGTTTCAAGTTTTGGTATATTACCTTTTATTGCATAGCAAATTGCTTCATAAATCGAACTTTTACCTTGAGCATTAGGCGCAAAAATAGAATTTATAGAATCGGATTTAAACTTAACTATTAGAGGATTATCTTCGTTATTGATACCCCTAAATCCTTCGATTTCAACCTGTTTTAAAAAATATCGAATCATTTTTCTATACCATCCCCTTTTCTTCCTTCAGGTTCTAATAATTGTTGTATTTCAGAATTAACAGATAGTCGTATAGAATTTCTTCTAGGTCCAGAATCTGGCAATGGAATCAGTTTTTTTACTTTATTTTCTAAGATTCGAGCCATCTTCTTGTCGAGTGTCTTTAGGTGCTCAAAAAAAATCTTTA
>DASRME010000126.1:0-8319 GCA_035648095.1 Atribacterota bacterium
TACCAAAAGTATAATTTATGTAAAATAAATTTATCTAAAATAAAGAATAATTTAGAACAGTATCAAAAAGAAAAATATGAAATTGTTCAACAAATTGAAAAAGACGAATCATCAATTAGCTCTTTAAGTATAGAGTTAACTCATTTAAATAAAGAACAAGAAAAATATAAATATGAAAACTACGAATTGGATAATAGAAAAAAAAGAATAGTACTTGAAAATCAATTAAAGAATATGGTGGCAAAAGAGGGTAACTACCGAAAAATTGTAAGAGATTACAAAAAAAATGAAGAAGATGCTCATTTCAAATCAAATGAAGAGAAAATAAAAGAGATTGAAAACATCTTGAAAAGATTACGAACAGAAGTGGAAAAAGATAAACATACAATTATTTTAAAAGAAGAAAGAAAAAATATTCTAAAGAAACCAATTATTGCCAACGAAAAGAAAAACGGACAAAAGGCAGAAATATTTTACTCTAGATACTCCCAAAAATATCCGAATGATATTTGCAAGAAACTTGTAAAACTTATTGATAGTATTCCTTCAAAATATAAGAAAATTATAGAAATTACTTTAAGGGAAAGTTTAAACTCAATCATAGTTAATAATATTTCTTCGGCTTTAAATATAATTAGTTCGTTATCAGAAAATGAATTAGATGAGATTAAATTGATCCCTTTAGATTTGATAGAAAAGATTAAAACACTTCCTGTTGACCAGATTAAATTCCATAATAAAAATATTTGTGGATTTGCTAACAATTTGATAAACTACTCCCAAAAACATCAAAATCTATTTAAAGTTTTATTGGGAAATATATTAATAGTTGAAGATATTAAAACTGCTCTTGATATTTCTAATGAATATTTAGGGAAATATAAAATAATTTCTCTAAACGGTTTGGTAATAAACCTAGATGGTTCAGTAAATACTTATTCGAATTCAAACAATGTCCAAGAAAGTTTTTATTATATAGAAAAAGAGGTTACAGAACTAGACATAGAAATAAAAGATCTAAAAATAAAAATTGAAAAAAATGATAATGTTATAGAAAAATATAGCAATACATATAATTCACTGTTGGAAGAAAATAATAAAATAAAAGGATTATTACAAGAAAATGAAAAAAATGCGATTGGTGATATAGAAAATTTGAACAAAATCACAATTTCTACTAATGAATTAAAAGATAATTTAAAGGATGTTTTTATCGAGGAAAATAATATTTCAAAGGACAAAGAAAATATCTCTAAAAAATATCGTTTCTTTGAAAAAAATCATAACACTATTTACGAATATGATAAAAATATTAATCAGGCTGTAAATATGGTCAATCAAATCATTACAAGAGGAAATAATGGTATAAATAATCTATCTAAAGAAATAAATGATATAAAAAATGCCATCCTTTTAAATAAAGAGAAACTGATTAATATAAATGAAAAAGCTGAAAATATTGCACAATACAAAGATGAGTATTCAATTGACCTAATGGAAAAGAAAGATATCATTAAAGATTATAGTGAAAGACTTAATAATCTATTGTTGGAAATAGAAGAATATCATGTTCAAATAAAAAGATTGGATAAGAATAATCCTTCTGTTTTTAAGAAAGCTGAAGAGATAAAGGAAATTCTGCAAAAAAAATCTAATCTATTAGAGAGTATCCGACAAGCTAAAATTCAGCAACAAAAACGATATGAATCAATTAAGGAAAAACAACACAAAGAAGAAATATTAGATGTTCAATATCAAGAAAAATACGATAATGTAGAGTATGAGGTAAATAAAAATTATAGATTGTCACCGGAAAAATTAGAGTTGTACAAAGATAAATCGGGTTCTCAAAAAGAAGCTAACCAAAAGATAGATATTTTAAGAGATGATATTTTAAAAATGGGGCAGATAAACTTCGAGGCTGAAAATAGATACCGCAATCAATTACAACGCTACGATTCTCTATACGAAAAATATAGTGAAATATGTCAGGCAAAAAAATCTTTAGAGGTAATTATTTCAGAGATTGATCAAATTGCCATAGAAAGATTTAAAAAAACATTCGCTCTGGTAAATACATATTTTAATAATATATTTAAGAAAATATTTTCTGGTGGTGAAGGAAAATTAATTATTAATTATGATAAGGATATATTAAACTCTGGAATAGAGATAATCGCCCAACCTCCAGGGAAAAAAACGAAAAATATAGAATTATTATCCTCCGGGGAGAAAGCCCTAACTGCCATAGGACTTTTATTAGCTTTATGGAAGGCCAATCCCAGTCCCTTTTGCCTTTTTGACGAAATAGATACGTCCTTAGATGATACAAATGCTGAAAAACTTGTAAATATATTAAGAGGAGAAGATTTAAATCAGTCGCAATTGATTGTTATCACCCATCAAAAAGCAACAATGGAAGCAGCAGATACATTATATGGTATAACCATGGAACAATCAGGTATCTCAAAATTGGTTTCGGTAAAATTAGAAAAATAAATTAGGTCGGATAATAAAAAAAACAATGAAAATAAAAAATATATTTTATCAATTTAGAGAAGGACTATACAAATCGAGAATAGAACTAGCCAATAAATTAGGATTTTTATTTAGTCATTCTAAAGATAGATCGGAATTTTTAGAGAAGCTAGAAGAATTGTTAATTTTATCTGATTTAGGATCCGCTGCTACTATGGAGATAGTAGATGAATTTAAGCAAATTAATTTTAGAGAATATCAGGAAAATAATTTTATATTTTTCAAGGAAAAAATAAAAAATATCCTGATAAATATATTAAATTCAAACGCATCAGATTTTAAAATTAATGAGGATGGATTAAATATAATCATGCTTGTAGGGGTAAACGGTTCAGGGAAAACTTCGGTAGCAGGCAAGATTGCTTATCGGTTAAAAAATATGAATAAGGATACCTTATTAATTCCTGCAGATACCTTTAGAGCAGCAGCAATACAACAACTTAAGATTTTAGCTGATAAAGCGGGAGTAGAGATGATAAATGCGAAAGAAGGCGCTGATCCGGCCTCAGTAGTATATGATGGGCTAACTACGGCTCGAGTACGAAAAAAGAATGTTGTTATTATCGATACCGCCGGAAGGCTTCACACCAAGATCAATTTAATGAATGAATTGGAAAAGATAAAAAGAGTAATCATAAAAGAAGCGAATAGCTCTTCATTGGAAATATTACAAATCATTGATGCTACAATAGGACAGAACGCTATAGCTCAAGCAAAATCATTTCATGAATCTTTAGGAGTAACCGGAATTGCTCTAACTAAAATGGATGGAACGGCCAAAGGGGGGATAGTCATTGCCATAAAAAAAAATTTAGATATCCCGGTTAAATTAATTAGCTGTGGAGAAAAATTAAACCATCTATACAATTTTGAAGCTGATAAATTTATTGAAGCTCTTCTTGATTGACACTAAAGGTAATTTTCTATATACTTATAAAGGAATTTTGACGGAATGAGATAATTATAAATGAACTTGAGATAAGGGGAGTTATTTTTTTATGTTTAGTAACTTGACTAGTAAGTTAAACGCAATATTTAATACAATAAGAAACAAAGGAAAAATAAATGAAAACGATATAAAAAATTGCCTTCATGAAATTCGCATTGCTCTTTTAGAAGCAGACGTAAATTACATGGTAGTAAAAGAGTTCATAAATAGTTTACACGATAGAATACAGCAGGAAAAAATATCTGAAAGCCTGGCACCTTCTCAACAAATTATAAAAATTGTAAATGAGGAGATAATTGAATCATTAGGTTCCAAACAAAATAACATTAAAATGAGTTCAGATCCTCCCACTATAATCATGTTGGTAGGGTTACAAGGAACCGGTAAAACTACTACAGCGGTAAAATTAGCTAATTATTTTAAAAAAAAAGGACACCAGCCACTTTTAATAGCAACAGATATATACCGACCGGCAGCTATAGAACAATTGCAAGTATTTGGTGAAAAATCAAACTTACCGGTATTTTCTATAGGGAGAAACGAAAATCCAATAAACATTATTAAAGCTGCTATAAAATATTCATTTAAAAGTAATTATGATGTACTGATTATTGATACTGCCGGAAGATTGCATATAGATAATGATTTAATGAGCGAGTTACAAGAAATTGATAAAAATATTCCTCTTCAGGAAAAATTATTAATAGTCGACGCAATGGCTGGACAAGATGCAGTAAATTCAGCTAAAGTATTTTGTGATAAAATTGAAATAAGTGGAATTATTTTGACTAAATTGGACGGTGATGCTCGGGGTGGAGTAGCTCTATCTTTAAAAAAAGTTTTGGGAGTGCCAATTAAATTTATTGGTATTGGTGAAAAGGTAGATAATTTTGAACTTTTTCATTCAGAAAGAATGGCTTCTCGGATATTGGGCATGGGCGATGTCCTAACACTAATAGAGAAAGTTGAAACTGCTTATAATCAGAATGAATTAAAAGAATTAAATAAAAAAATGAAGAGCCAAGATTTTGATTTGAACGATTTTTATTTACAATTAAAAAAAATGAAAAATATTGGTTCAGTAGAACAAATTATGGATATGGTTCCAGGATTTAATCATTTAAGAAATAAAATAGATATTACAAAATTAGGAGATAGAGAGGGTGAACTAAAAAAAATTGAAGCTATTATAGGTTCCATGACTGTTGAAGAAAGAGAAAATCCTTCTGTAATTAATGGAAGCAGAAGAAAAAGAATATCCAGAGGGAGTGGAACAACACTTTCTGAGATAAATAAGTTATTAAAGCAATATTATCAGATAAAAGAAATGTTAAAAAAAGGACCAAAATTAAAAAATTTTTCTTTTAATTAAATTCATCATTTATATCTCGTATAAAATACAGTAACAAGTAATGGGTAATGAGTAATGAGCGTGGGTACGATGAACTGTGCCTACAAGTGTTAAAGGATAAGGAAAGATAGATACCTGTTTTCATGGGAATGACAGATTAAAATATCAGAAAATAAAAAATGTAAATAATAAAATGGAGGCAAAATAAATGTCAGTAACAATTAAACTTAGAAGAGAAGGTGGCAAGAAGAATCCTTTTTACAAAGTAGTAGTCATTGATTCGAGAAAAGCTTGTAACGCTAAATTTATAGAGCAATTAGGATACTATCAACCACTTTCTGATCCATATGTTTTTGAGATTGACCAGGAAGCAAGCTTACAATGGATCGAGAAGGGTGCCCGACTTTCTGAAACCGTAAA
The DNA here is from genome assembly GCA_035648095.1 of Atribacterota bacterium. Classification (GTDB taxonomy): domain Bacteria; phylum Atribacterota; class Phoenicimicrobiia; order Phoenicimicrobiales; family Phoenicimicrobiaceae; genus Sediminicultor. Next base: position 5,259 of record DASRME010000126.1, read on the forward strand.
GAATTTATTTAAGAAAAAGGGCATATTAAAAAAATAGATAGAACAATAAGGAGATAATTTTGAAAGAACTTATCGAATTAATTATAAGAGGGATAGTGGACAATCCAGACAAAGTAGAGATAAATGAAATTATCGGTGAAAAAACATCAATATTTGAAGTAAAGGTTGATTCTAGTGATATAGGTAAAGTAATTGGAAGACAGGGTAGAAATATAAAGTCAATAAGAACTATAGTGAATGCAGCTGCGCAAAAGGATGATAGACGAGTAGTTATCGAAATTGTCGATTAAATTAGTCGTTAGTGAATAGTCGTTAGTATTAAATACACGTTTTCAGTTTTCGGTTCTCGGTTTTAAGAAGCAAGCTCAAATAGGTTACTACGGCTTTGCCCCGCAAAGATATTTAATAATTTATGTTTATTTTCACGCGAGATGCGATAGTGATATATTAATTTATATTTTCTTATTTCTATCTTTTTATCTCTTTACTATATACGATATACTATATACTAATTAGCAATAAGGAGAAATTTTATTGAGTCAAGAATTTATTATGATTGGTAAAGTGGTTTCTTCCCAAGGCAATAAAGGGGAAATCAAAGTGTTTCCCCTTACAGACTCGACCGATAGATTTAAAAAATTAACCACTATTTTTATAAGAAATAATATTAGCCAAAAAGAATTAAATATAGAGAAAATAAAAATCAAAGAAAATATGGTTATTTTAAAAATAAAAGATATAGAAAATATCAAAGAGGCCAAAATGTTAGTCGGGTCTTACCTTGAAATTAAAAGAGAAAATGCTATAAAATTGCCAAAAGATACTTATTTCGTGTTCGAAATAATTGGTCTTGATGTTTATACTAAAAATAATATTTTTCTGGGAAAAGTAGATAATGTTATAAGTACAGGTAGTAATGATGTATATATAGTTAAAATTGAGGATAAAGAGGATTTATTTATTCCAGCTACTCGTGAAGTTGTAGAGAATATTGATTTAGAAAAAAAACGTATTACCATAAATATGGTAGATGGATTAATATGACAAATGATTATTTAGAATTTACTATATTAACCATTTTTTCTGATATGTTTAAAGGACCTTTTTCCGAAAGCATATTAAAAAGGGCTCAAGAAAAAGGATTGATAAAAATAAATATAGTTGATCTAAGGGATTTTGCCACAGACAAACATAAGACCGTAGACGATTATTCCTATGGGGGAGGGCCTGGCATGGTTTTAAAACCTCAACCAATTTGGGATGCTGTAGATGTGATAAATCAAGAAAAATCCTCATTGCCTTTAAAAATTATCATTACTTCTGCCCAGGGGAAGATTTTTGATCAGGAAATGGCAAAGGATTTGTCGAAAGAAAAAAGATTATTAATCATTTGCGGTCGATATGAGGGAATAGATGAGCGAATACCACAGCTTCTCAATGCAGAGGAAGTGTCAGTGGGCAATTTTGTAGTAAGTGGTGGAGAATTGCCAGCCATGCTAATGGTGGATGTCATTTCAAGAATGATTCCAGGAGTTTTAGGAAAAGAAGAATCTATGGTTAATGATTCATTTTATAACGAATACCTTGATTTTCCTCACTATACAAGGCCTGATGAGTTTAAGGGTTCTAAAGTCCCAGAAATATTGCTTTCGGGAAATCATAAAGAAATTGAAAAGTGGAGAAGAAAACAGTCTCTATTAAGAACTTTAATTAGAAGACCTAAGATTTTTGCAAATAAAGAAATATCTAAAAAAGATTTAAGTTTGCTTAAAGAATTAGAGAAGAATTTTAAAGAAAATTAAGGTAAAATGATTTAATTAGTGGTTAATATATTGTATGATATATCGAGCATTATCTAACGCTTGAAGAAAATCAGAAGTTATTAGTGGGGGTAAAAAACCAAAAGACAAATAAAGAGAGAATAAAAATTTAAAAAATTATGTGGTATGTGACCTGAAGATAGCGTATAGTAGATAATTATAAATTGTTATTTAAAAAAAAATTGGAAGGATGATGTTTATGGTAGATTACATAAAACAATTAGAAGAAGAACAATCTAAAAAAGAGAATAGCGAATTTGAAACTGGCGATACAGTCGAAGTACATCAAAAAATTATTGAAGGCACCAGAGAACGAATACAAATTTTTAAAGGAATAGTCATAGCTAAAAAGCATGGTAGCAGCAAGGAAACATTTACAGTTAGAAAAATATCCAAAGGTGTTGGAGTAGAGAAAATATTTCAACTGCATTCACCGAATGTTGTAAAAGTAGAGGTTTTAAAAAAAGGGAAAACAAGAAGGGCAAAGTTATATTATCTAAGAGGCAGAGTAGGGAAGAGCAGCAAGGTTAAAGAAAAAAGATAATTAAATGCTGTTCAAAGGGAAAAATAGAAAAGTAAAAACATCAAAATCAATTATTTTTAGTTATCAGATAAAAATAGAAAAATTATATGCAGAAAGAATAAGAATCTATAATCTCTACAACCACGAAAATCGACTAAAAAATGAAGGATACGCTATAGTTGCCGGGACAGACGAAGCGGGCAGGGGTTCATTGTCCGGGCCGGTAGTAGCTGCTGCAGTGATTTTACCCTGCCAATTATTTATTCCTAATATTAAAGATTCTAAAAAGTTAACTTCAAAAAAAAGATCAGAATTATATTTTACTATTTTAAATAAAGCCAAAGATGTAGGAATTGGTATCGTAGAATCTGAAATTATTGATAGAATAAATATAGCACAAGCCTCTTACCTGGCAATGAAAAAAGCTATTTTAGATTTAAAAGAAGTGCCTGATTATTTATTAGTAGATGGCTTTAAAATACCTAACCTAAATATCCTTCAATTACCATTGATTAAAGGGGAAGACAAAAGCATATCGATTGCCGCCGCTTCAATCATTGCCAAAGTATACAGAGATAGTATTATGATTAACTATGATGAAAAATATCCACAGTATTTTTTTAAAAAAAATAAAGGTTACGGTACGGAAGAACATCTTAAAGCGCTCGTTAAATATGGCCCATCAGAAATACATAGAAAAACTTTTAAAAGAGTCATG
>DASRME010000127.1:0-2147 GCA_035648095.1 Atribacterota bacterium
TCTAAATAATTTATCGATCCATTTTTAGATTCTATTTTTAAAAAATCTTTTAATCCTTTTATATTAATCCAATCAATAAGGCTTGAAAGTGCGGTAATATGCAAAACAAAACCTTTTTCATCTTGGCAAGGTTCAAATAAATTATTCCAAATTTTCTGTTCTTGAATCTCAAATAATTTTATTTTATAATTTTCTTTCACTAATAAATTTATAGAATCAATTTTTTCTATAATTTCAGAAACAATAAACTTTTTTTCTTTCTTTTCATCTCTTTGCACATTAGATTCAGATTGCTTTTGAAAAATATCAACTTCTCTTTTCGCGTAACTAATTAATTTATTTTTCTCATCTTTTATACGACTCTTAACCAAACCTAAGTAACTATCTGGACCAGGGAAATGACTACAAAATTTTTCCATTTCAAATTTCAAATTATCTATTTTCCCTTCAATTATTTGTTTAGCTCTTTCGAAAAGACTATCAGAAATATTAATTGTTATAAAATCATCTATCTTATTAATCTCTTGCTCATCTAACTTTAGTCTTGAACTTACTAACTGTTTTATTGCTTCTATTCTTCTTTCAAAAATATTTTTTACATGCATACCAGAATAAAATATTCCTCGAGACTCATGAATATCAGATATTTTTGATAATTCTCTTTTTAATTCTACAGAAATTCTCTCCACTTCACAAAAATATAATAAATCGGATAGTTCAAAAGCTTTTTTTATTTTAGTTTCAACTTCAGTCATTTTCTATCTCCATACACATATATTAAAAAGACGCATTTATTTCTTCTTTTAAATTTTCATAAATACCATTAAACTGTTTTAGGGCTATTTCCTCCATTCCATACTCAAAAACCTAATTAATATAAATATTTTTAATAAATGGATAAGTGATCTTTATTTGATTCATCTTAAATTAGGTGGTATTTCGGTAAGTTTCATTTTCCGATTAACTTATTTGCATCAACATTATAACCACAAGAGTTAAGTTCTCCTATCAAATCAAATCGCCACTGACCTTTATTGTTGTAAGGAGTATAACAAATGCCTGAATAATCTGTAGGGAACTCAAAATTATGTTCTTCTCTATAAAGAATAAATACATGTTCTCTTCCTAACTTTCCCACGAAAAAACCAAGTTCAAAAATAACATTTTGTCGGGCTCTGAATTCTTTATCTTTTGGTGATTTATCTTTTGGGTATGCTATATCATCAGGAGAAAGAAGTACTATGGCAAAATTTACATCACTATAATCTTCAAATTTTTTAATTATGGTTCGGCCTTTGTTTGGTTGTTCATGTAAAATGATAGGCTTAAGATCAATTTTTTCAACTGCTCTAGCTACTGCTTGTTTCATTTCCTCATCATGTCCATGAACTATAAATATTTTGTTAGATAATTTTATTCTATCTTTCTTTATTTCATTGCTTGCATTTTTTGTTAAATTTTCTAATGTTATGTCTTCTTCTATAGTTTTAAAAAGATTCAACATTTTGTTTTGACCTTTAGTCCAACTTTCATCGGGAGTACTCGTATTAGTACCAAACCAAAGACCTTCAGGATGAAAACTAATTGAACTTAAATTATGATAATGTGCACTGGATTCCCCACATACTTTTTTTATTATCATTCTTGAGCTCTTTCTGAGAGCAGCTAGCTCTTCTTCGTTCCCATGAGTAAGATTATTTGTCTTGTCAATTAAATGCTGAATTAGTTTTATTTCATCCAATTTAATTCCTCCTATAAAATAAAATCTATGATAAAAATTGGGATTATCCATTCCCTATGCTAAAATTTTGTTAAATTATAAAAACATTTAAAACTTCATTGCCAAGCATGCCTATAATTTTCACAGCTATTTTTGCTTTATTTTCCGGAATTTCTATCTAATATTTTACTTTATCCAAATCTTTATTTATTCTTAGTGACATCGGAAAATGATGCAGACTTTACAAATTTGCATTTCCACATTTAATTTTTGTATAGACTTATGAAGCCTGAGATTAAATCCTTCTCAAAATAAATAAAATATAACTTTGGCTATAGCCTCAACCTTGAAATATCTTTTTAAAATGCTTAATTTATAAAAAAATGTCATTTATTTTGTACTTTTTCTTTGTTTAAGAATATATCTA
>DASRME010000128.1:0-4753 GCA_035648095.1 Atribacterota bacterium
AAGCCGGTTATTTCTTTTACTCTTCTTAATCTATAAAGTAGAGTATTGCGGTGTATATAGATCATTTGAGCTGTTTTTGAAATACTTAAACTATTATCAAAAAAGGCTTTTAAAGTATCCAGTAATGTTTCGTTTATTTTCTTTCCACTAACCTCTTTTGTAGTATAAAAAGTCTTTTTTATGATTTCTTGCTGCGTATCCTTCTTAATCTCTGCTAATATTCTGCCTATGCCCAGATCATTGATATGATAAATATCTCCTGCTTCTCCCAACCTGGTTCCCACATCTAATGCCTGGGTAGCTTCTTTAAATGATTTATTTAAACCCTGAATACCTTCATGGTATTCTCCGATTCCGATGGTTACCTTAAATTTCATCTGTTGAGAAATAGTATTTTCTATTCTCTTTCCCATTCTATACAATTTATTTCTTAAAATTTCATCTGAATCTTTTAGATTGACAATTTTTAAAACTACAAATCTATCCCCTCCTGTATAAGAAACAATTTCCTGGGGAGTATCCACAAATATGCCTTGAATAGTTTTTAATACATCATTTTTTAATCTCTGTAAATAAATTTCTCCTTCTTTTGACCCTTTGAAGGCCTGCAAACTCTGTTTAGCGGTCTTTTCAAATTGATAAATATCTACCACCAAAGCTATCCGGGGAATTAAAATATCATATCCTACAATTTGTGCCCGAGTTATAAATAAATCCGGATCATTTCCAATTCTTCCGGAGATTAAATCGTGAATAAAATTTTCCCGAACCTGTTGTTCTAATTGTATTTCTTTTAATAAAAATTCCTGCTGCAACATCATTTCTACGGTCATCTTTATCACTTCTCCAAAAGGGCTGACTTCGTTTGGCTCACCGGTAATACCCACGACACCGATAATTTTATTATTATCTTCTATGGGTAGATTAATTCCTGGTCTTGCTCCCACCAAATGGTTTATATCTTTGGAATAAATTTCCAATTTTTTTCCTTCCTTAATAACCTGGGCTGCCCCTTCATGATATTGATTTAAGCGGCTTTTATCGCCAGAACCGATAATCACTCCTTTCTCATCCATAATATTAATGTTTTTTCCTAAAATACTCATTGTTTTATCAACGATATCTTGAGCTAATTTATGGGTAATCTTCATCGGTTGTCACCTCTTTTAATAAAACTCGTATCCTGTATATAGTATCGAGTATCGAGTTAAGAAATAAAAAGAAAAAAATTAAAAAGACAGTATCGGGCTAAATATATTATTAAGAGAGATAGAAAAGATCAGCAAATCGTCTTTTATAATTATCTTATTCGATAAAATAAATAAAAATCCTTCTTTCAATTATATATGTTGATTTATAAATTACAATATTATATAAAGAAAGTATCGGGTATCAAGTTAAAAAAGAGAAATTTGCTTTAAAAATATAGAATATATATAATGTAAAGTACAAAAGCCCTTTCATTCTTAAATTAAAAACCAAAAGTTTAAAGAAATAAAATATCTTATGGTTATAAAAAATGAGGATTATCAAGAAGTTTCTATTGAAAATTAAAAGAATTCCGTTAAAAAAGGATAAAATAGAAATAAGTTAAAAAAATTTAAAAAAAAAGAGGATTTTTGAAAATAATGTTGAATATATAAATATTAGGCATAAATTCTTTTAATAATTTTTTCGATTCTATTCATAAAATTATAAAATAATAAATAAAGAAAGGATGATAGATATGTATAGAAAAAATTTTAAATTAAGTTTTATAATCTTCTTAGTCATTTTATTTGCCCTTTTTACTACCACTGTCTTTGCCAACAGTGAAACAGAAAAATTATTACAGGAAATTATAGAAGGAAAAACCATAAAACCTGATATCTTCACTTTCATCAATATGGGAAACTTTTATTATTCTTTAGGCCTGTATGAACCCGCGGAAAAAGAATACGAAAAAGCTTTGGGTTTAGATCAAACAAATATATTGGCCAGGATAAATCAGAGTTATGTTTTATATAAAATGGGAGAAAGAGAATCAGCTCTTACCAATCTATCTCTGATTATTGTCGAGGACCCTAATAATGCTTTTGCCTATTTGGTAAAGGGAATGATATATAAAGATGCGCTCGAGTATGAACTGGCAATAATAGAATACGAAAAAGTTGTTGAACTGATTCCTCAAAATGACAAGCTTATTGCCGAATTAGGCCAGCTCTATCAGGATAATGATCAACTAATCGAAGCGACGGAAACATATATAAAATTGGGTAAACTTAAACCCAGCCCTTATATCCTGGTAAATTTTATAGCTTACCAGGAAAGCGCTACTTGTTGGTTAAATTTGGGTGATTACTATGGCAGTGTGGGAGATATTGACCAAGCCGTATCTGCTTATAATAAAGTGACTCAATTTACTGAAGATAAAAGGTCGATAGCTATAGCCTATTATCGATTAGGGCTTATTAATCTAAAAGGAAAAGAATACGAACAAGCCATCATGGAAAAAGTATTATCCCAAAAATACTACCCCTTATATATCAAAGATTTTACTTTCGATAATTTCGCCCAGGCCTTTATTGAAATAGGAAATATGCATTATGATGCGGGAGAACTCCAAAAAGCTTCTCAAAATTATGAACTGGCTCTTCAATTAGCAGATTCAAAATATATACTATCTGAGGCGCATTATAAATTAGGCTTATCTTACTACCGTAGTCAAGATTACGAAAACGCTGTAAGAGAAGGAGAAATTGCCTTAACTCTAAACCCCGAATATTTATCTGACCAAGAAAGATTAATTGACCTGTTAATTGCAGACTCCTGGTCTAGTCTTACTAAAAAATAATAAAACAGTATCATGTATCGAGTATTGAGTATCGCGTGAAGAAAAAAATAAAGAGTAATTAGTAAAAGCGTAGAGCGTTTAGTGGATAAAAAACAGTCGTTAGTAAATAGTGGAAAGTCTTTAGCAAAGAGACAAAAAGCCGTTCTATTAACGACTATTCACTATTCACTAACGACTAATAAAATTGAGGTGAAAAAAATGAAAGCAAATAAAATAATTAAAGGACTCACTTTTTTACTTATTGGTATAATCCTCCTGGCAAATACTTTAGAAATATTAGAATGGTCAGTCTGGTCGAATATTATTAAACTGTGGCCTCTACTCCTTGTAAGTTTGGGCATATCTTTAATCTTCAGAGGAAGGGGTCTCGCCTTCCTGGGACCACTCATTGTATTCCTGGGAGTTATTGCGGGAGTGGGCGCAAGTTACATGGGATTTAGTTTTGAAGGACTTGAAGGAGAAATGTTAAGGGAAGTAAAAACTCTAAGCCGCGAAATAGTGATGGAAGTTGAAAAAAATCCTGAAACTGAAGCGGCATTGAAAACTGAAGTAGCTCCCGATACCGGAACAACTCTTGGAACTGAAGTAACCCCGGAAACTGAAACAGCACCGGATACCGAAACACCTCTTGAAACTGAAGCGGCATTGGAAACAAAGGCGTATCCTGAAATCGAAAGAGCTTCAATTGCATTAGATCTTGATGTGGGAAAACTTAGCTTAGTTGGATCTACCTCCTTGCTTTATGAATGTACTGCTCAATATAGATATAAAGAATTTGAACCGTTTGAAAAATTTTCCCGTACTGGAAAAGAAAACGATATAGTTATTTATCATTTACCGATAACCAAAAAATGGATTTCCAATCATGTTAGAAATGACTGGCAATTAAAATTAAATAATCAAATAATATATGAGCTATCGGCTAAAACAGGCGTTATTGATACAGATTTCAACTTATCAGGTTTTAAAGTAGAAAAACTAACCATTAAAAGCGGAGTAAGCAATATAAACTTAGTTTTGCCTCAATACGATTCCGAAATAATGATAGATTCCGGCGTATCTAATATTAAAATTAATATACCCAAAAATGTGGGGGCAACAGTGAATATTGATTCGGGAATTTCTGCCAAAGACCTTGACATTAACGACTTCACCAAAAAAGATGATACTTACATTTCCAATAATTATAATTACTCAGAATTTAAAACAACCATAGAGATTGATTGTGGCGTTTCCAATATAGAGGTTAATTATATTAATATTCCCTGATTATCATATCCAGAAAGTAATCATATAGGGGCACAGTTTATTGTGCCCCTATAGCTTAACGAAAACCAATGAATCCAAAATTATTATAAAATTATTTACCCTGGACTGCGTGTATACTCTGCTTTTAAATGCTTTTTAACTTTTTGGATAATATTCACGAGGTAAGGATACGTGCAATAGCAATTTTATTAGGATCAATATTTCTAACCTTCTTACCCCAAATAAGTTTATATATTCCTGTTAATTCGGGGCTTTATATTCCATAAAAAAAGCTAATTTATTACTTTAAATATTATGACTAAAAGAGCAAGGTTTCAATGAATCTAATATTAATAAAAATTTTAATTTCAACTATCATCGTTGTACTATTAGCTGAAATTTCAACCAGGGTTAACCCGGTCTTGGGCGGAATATTTTCAGGACTTCCACTGGGAGCGGGTTTATCTGTTTATTTTATTTCCTATCAGGAAGGAATACCATTTTTAGTTACAGGAATCCCATGGGGAATTTCGGCTCTATCCTCTTCCATATTATTCTGTTTTTTTTATCTGGTGACAGGAAGATATTTCAAGCCAAAAAATAATTTAATTTCTATCGCTGCTTCTTCATTCATGGGATTTATTTCTTTTTTTATTTCAGGTTATTTGATTT
>DASRME010000129.1:0-5540 GCA_035648095.1 Atribacterota bacterium
AAAGCATTTGCTGCTGCTGGTTATACTGTTCCTGCTACCTGGGAGGAAATGATTGCTCTTTCCGATAAGATGGTAGCAGATGGTAAGACTCCCTGGGCTATCGGATTTGAAAGTGGTGCGGCCAGTGGATGGGCCGGGACAGATTGGATTGAAGATATTATGCTTCGTACTGTAGAACCAGAGGTTTATGATTTGTGGGTTACCCATGGAATTTCCTGGGTTGATGATAGAGTACAAAAGGCCTTTGAACTATTTGGCCAGATTGCCTTAAACGAAAAATATGTCTATGGTGGAACAAACGCAGAACTTACCATCAATTTTGGCGATTCACCTGATGCTCTATTTACTACTCCGCCAAATGCTTATATGCACAGACAGGCAACCTTTATCAAAAGTTTTATACTCGACCATTTCCCCAATTTGGTTCCGGGTGAAGACTTTGATTTCTTCCCCTTCCCACCAATTGATGCTCAATACGGAACTCCAGCTTTGGGAGCAGCAGATATGTTTGCAATGTTCAATGATACTCCTGAAGCCAGAGCCTTTATGGAGTATATTGTTTCTCCTGAGGCTCAGGGAATATGGGTTGGTGAATTAGGGAAACTCTCTGCTAACAAACGAATAAATCCTGCTGTTTATCCTGATGATTTGACCCGTAAGGCTGCTAAAATCTTAAGTGAAGCTTCAACCTTCCGTTTTGATGGCTCTGATTTAATGCCGTCAGCAGTTGGAGGAGGTTCTTTCTGGACGGGAATATTAGATTATGTAAGCGGTATCCCATTAATGAAAGTATTAATGACTATTGAGACCAGTGCTTTGGATGCTTATCGGAAATAGCACAGGATTAGACCTGTCATTGAGATGAGATTTGTCATTGCGAGGGGAGCACTCCATATTACTTGAGTGCTCCCCGTGGCAATCTCGGGTTGGGATTGCTTCATCTGCTCCTTGAAATGACAAAATCTGATAATTATATTAAAATATTTTTTATATTGATGTTTAGAAAGGAAAGAAGCTTATGATACATACAAAAAAAATTACCCCTTGGTTGTATATATCCCCGGCCGCATTTCTCTTATTCTTTTTTTTAGTCTATCCTTCAATTAACACAATATACATTTCTTTTTTTGATTATAATTCAGAGATATTTATGGGTATTAAAAATTATTTCTATTGCTTTACCAACGAGATTATGCTTAATTCTTTTCGAAATAATGCCCTATGGGTGATACTATTTGTTCCACTAACGCTATCTTTAGGGTTAATTATAGCAGTATTGGCAGATCGAGTTAAATATGAATCGATTGTGAAATCAATCATATTTATGCCTATGGCTATTTCCTTTGTGGGTGCGGGAGTCATTTGGAAATTTGTTTACGCTTATAGACCGGCTTCATCTGCTCAAACTGGTATTCTTAATGCGATTCGTTCATTTTTTAATTTGGACCCTTTACCTTGGTTGATAATTAGACCCTGGCTGAATAATTTTTGTTTAATTATGGTAGGGGTATGGATATGGACTGGATTCTGTATGGTAATATTATCCGCAAGTTATAAAGGTATCCCCCGCGAACTATTAGAAGCAGCTCGGGTAGATGGCGCTACCGAATTTAAAATATTCTGGAAAATTATTTTACCTTTGATGCAGCCTACCCTTGCAGTAGTTGCTACCACTATGACTATTAATGTTCTTAAAGTATTTGATATCGTATATGTAATGACCAATGGAAATTTTAATACCGAGGTTGTAGCCAACCGAATGTATAAAGAGATGTTTATTTTTAGAAATTATGGCCGGGCGAGTGCAATTGCAGTTATATTATTAATGCTTATTATTCCTATGATAATAATCAATATTAAGCGGTTCAGGGAGCAGGAGGCCATAAGATGATAAAAAAGTTAGTTTCGATGTTTTCACATGGGCCGCTTCATTTAATAATAATTACTGTTGCTTTAATATGGATACTTCCCAGTGTCGGTTTATTAATAACTTCTTTTCGGTCTTCTGCCGATGTAGCGGCATCTGGCTGGTGGACTGTTTTTGAGCACCCCTTTAATTTTACCCGCTATACTCTGGAAAATTACCAGGAAGTCATTCTGAAGATTGGTATAGGGAAGGCTTTCTTAAATACTTTATTCATTACTATCCCTGCTACTATTATTCCAATATTAATTGCTTCTTTTGCTGCTTACGCTTTCGCCTGGATGGAATTTCCCGGGAGGAGGCTTTTATTTGTAATTTTAGTTGGTTTGTTAGTAGTTCCTCTTCAAATGACTATGATACCTGTTCTTCGGATTTTTAATAGATTAGGAATAGCCGGTACTTTTCCGGGAATATGGTTTGCTCATACTGGCTATGGACTCCCTCTTATCATATATTTGTTATATAATTTTATTTCCGGATTGCCGAGCGAATTGTTTGATTCTTCCTCTATAGATGGTGCTACTCCCTTTCAGATATTTATAAAGATAGTCATGCCACTTTCTTTACCAGCTCTTGCATCCGTTACTATCTTTCAGTTCTTGTGGGTATGGAATGATCTTTTAATAGCCTTGGTCTATTTAGGAGGAACACCAGATGTGGCTCCGCTTACTGTACGTATAAGTGCCTTGGTCGGTTCATACGGACAGGATTGGGAACTACTTACTGCAGCTGCTTTTGTTTCCATGGCTCTTCCCTTAGTTCTCTTTTTAAGCTTACAACGTTATTTTGTAAAAGGAATTTTAGCTGGGTCAGTGAAGGGATAGAATTAATTAGTCGTTAGTGAATAGTGAATAGTCGTTAGTTTTAAATACAAGTTTTCAATTATCAGTTTTCGGTTTACAGTTTACTTTATTCGATGTCATTGCGAACTCCGATTTATCGGAGCGCGGCAATCCCCATTTGAGATCGCTTCGGTCGTTTCGCTCCCTCGTAATAACAAAAATTGGTATTTTTTGCGGGTTCGATAAATCGAACCCCTACTTTTACTCTGCTAATAATTTTTTTCTTTCTTCTTCCTTCCTCGCGCGATACGCGATGCTCGATACGCGATACGAATAAAATACTTGCAGAACCTTCTACAATTTTATAAAATGAATTATACCAATTTATTATTAGGATTAAATTTATATATATTTTCACGCTCTATTTTCCTGTTCTGGAGGAAGCGCTATGAACGAAGAGAGCTTTAAGAAAGAAATTCTTGATTTTGAAGATAAGTACCTTTCTCCTTATGCTGCGAAAAATTGCGAAGCCAGAAGAGAGAGGGAGACATCTCATCCATTTAGAGGTCCTTACTCAAGAGACCGGGATCATATACTATACAGTGGAGCATTCCGTAGGTATGTGGGTAAAACTCAAGTTATTTATTTTGCAGCCAGTTTTGATGAACAATTATCTAATCGAAGTGTTCACACCTTACAAGTTTCTCAAATAGCGAGATCAATAGGGAGAGTTTTAAAATTAAATCTTGATCTTTTAGAGGCAATCGCTCTTGGTCATGATTTAGGGCATACTCCTTTTGGACATGATGGAGAAGAGATTCTTCAAGAGATTTGCCAGGAGAAGAATATTGACATGTTTTTTCATAATATCCACAGTCTTAGAGTAGTCGATAAACTCGCTGATGCCTGTAAAGGTATGAATTTGACCTTTCAAGTAAGAGATGGCATTCTCTCTCACGATGGTGAGATTAACGAGAAATATTTAAAACCCGATAGAGATAAAGCCGAAACTGATTTAATAGATTATTGTAAGAAAAAATCTCAGGGGGGAGAGATGCGGATAGTGCCAGCAACTTTAGAAGGATGTGTAGTCCGGATGTCAGATGCTATCTCTTATATAGGGCAAGATTTTGAAGATGCGATACGAATAGGAATTTTAAAAAAAGAAGAATTACCAGAAAGAGTTAAGAAAGAATTGGGAGAAAACAATACCGATATTATTAATTCACTGGTCACTGATATTATCATTAATTCTTATAACCGGGATGAGATAGTTTATTCATCTAATATTGCTGAGAGAGTTTTTGAATTGAAACAATTTAATACAGAAAGGATATATAAAAATCCAAGTCTAAAAGCAAAAAAAACTAGATTTAAAAGGGCATTTGTATATCTTTTTGACCAATTTCTTGATGACCTTAAAAAGGGCAACGAAGATTCTCTAATTTTTAAAGAATGGATCTTTAATAGGGGCAAAAATAAGGGAGTAGATTATCTAAATGGCAATTTGCCTGAACAGGTGATAGTGGATTATATTGCTTCCATGACAGACAGGTATTTTAATAATACCTATATAAAATATAGAAAATAATATAATTTTAGTTTTTTATGGGAAGGATTAGGGTAATATGTCTGATAGAATTGAGGTTGTGCTAAGTGATATTGCCAAACAACAGGTAGAGGCCATAGTTAATGCGGCCAACAATTCCCTTCTTGGCGGTGGCGGTGTTGATGGAGCTATCCATCGAGTGGCAGGCCCCGCACTTTTAGAAGAATGCCGTAAGTTAAAAGGATGCCTAACCGGACAAGCGAAGATAACTCGAGGTTATCGATTGCCGGCCAAATGGGTGATTCATACTGTAGGCCCTGTCTGGAGAGGTGGAAATTACAGAGAAGACGAGTATCTTGCTCAATGTTATCAGAGTTGCTTTGCCTTAATAGAAAAACATTTGCTTAAAACAGTGGCTTTTCCTTCAATAAGTACAGGAGCATATCGGTTTCCCTTGGAGCGTGCTACTAAAATTGCTGTTAGCGAAACTGTAAATTTTTTAAAGAGAAACAATTTTGTAAAAAAAATTCTTTTTGTTTGCTTTAGTGATAGAGCATATGATTGTTATGTAAGTGAATTAAAAAAGTATTCAGTGAGTATTTAGTATATACTTATTTCATTTATAATGTATAATGTTAAAAATAAGCACAATACGCATTGTGCCCCCCCTACCTATGCCTGAATCCTAATTTCTTTCACGGGATATGCAATACACGATATGATATACTTATCGACTGTTCACTAATGACTAATTGTATGATATGCTTGCACGGGTATGAAAAATTTTATTCTAAGGGGATATCAGAGACCTTGCCAAAGAAAAATTACTACTATTATTCTCATTACCACACTTCTTCTTATAAAAAAAGAAAAGTTAAAAAAATAAAAAAAATTATTGGTGCAATATTTATCCTATTATTAGTCACGGGAACGATTTGTTTTAAGATTCTTCCTTTGTTTTCCACAAAACAAACCAGTATATCTCTTTATGTTCCAGAAGAAATTTCGAAATCAGTAGCAGAGGAGGTACAAAAGGCTCCCGAGATAGTTGAAGAAGAAATACCTTTACGGGAAGAAATAGATAAAGAGGGAGAACAAAAGAAAGAAGAGGAAGAAGTAATTACCGTTAATGGTAATTTGCAGGCTGGAGATACCCTTTATGAATCTTTAATTAAAGAAGGTGTCTCTGCAGCTGAGATACTCAGCTTGCAAGAAAAAGTTAAGCCAGTAGTAGATTTTAACTATCTTCCGGTTGGCAGTGAATATTCTTTGAAATATAATCCGG
>DASRME010000130.1:0-2169 GCA_035648095.1 Atribacterota bacterium
ATCTTAGATATAGCTCATCAATATTTTTTAATTAACCTGCTCATTTAACTCACCATTATCTTAACCGGGGAGGTGATTTATAGTCAAATTCTCACTCTTCATCTTTGATATGCAATAAAGATCATTCTATTATCTGTTTTAGTTTTAGTTAAAAAAGATATAAAGAAAGGAATGTATTAATGTATAAAGCAATGAAGATTAAAAATTTGAAAAATTATGGTATCCCCTCTTACATTTTAAACATCTGGGAAAAACATTACTCTCCCTATTTACTGCCGCTACAGGAAAATGCGGTAAGGAATTATGGGGTGTTGGGAGGGAATGAAGACAGTGATAATCTTTTGGTTATCGCTCCAAACTCCTCAGGAAAAACCTTCATCGGAGAAATGGCTGCAATCGCGCAGGTTATTCACCTTCAAAAAATCATCTATTTGGTTCCTTTAAGAGCACTGGCTGATGAGAAGTTTAGACATTTTAAAAATCTCTACAGTCATTTTGGAACAGAAATCGTCATCTCTACCCGTGACCGCAATGAAGATGACCATCATATTATCTCGGGAGATTATGATATTGCGGTGATGGTTTATGAAAAGTTTAATTACTTTTGTTTGAAATGCCCTCAATTTTTAGATATTGTTTCTTTGGTCATCATTGATGAAATGCAGTTGATTAATGATTTAAAATGCGGTCTTCTACTGGAAAGTATGGTAAATCATATCGATAAAAAGAATAAGCATATTAAAATCATCGCCCTTTCAGCTTTTATTGAAGATCAAGAAGCCCTCTTAAATTGGTTTCCTGCACAAACCCTTATTTCCCATCAACGCCCGGTGGCACTACGAAAAGGCATAGTAAGAGATGGGATCTTTGAATATATTACTTCAAGAAAGAAAGTACCTTTCAAAAAAGAGATATTTTTTAAAGCGGAGGCGGTTCGTGAAAATTGTTTTGAGGATTACTTGTTAGAGACAGTCAGGTATCTGGTAAAACAGGGGGAAACGACTTTGATATTTTTTGCAACCTGTCCTGAAACGCAAAAATGGGCTAAATGGCTGGCTTCCCAATTGGAAAACCCCGGAGCAACCGGTGCGTTAGAAGAGCTGAAGGAAATGGAAGAAACTTTATCTCATGATGAGTTGAGAGGGACATTGGAAAAAGGGATTGCCTATTATAATCAGAATCTCTCATGGGAAGAAAGGAATTTAATTGAGACTTATCTTAAAAAGGGAGAAATAAAGGTGATTTGTGCTACCAATATCATGGCCATGGGTATTAATCTTAATTTTAAGAATGTAATTATTGCCCTGGATAAAATATATAACGATGAAGGAGATTATCCTCCTAATTATCGAAACAGCCTCTCCTTTGCCGCTATTGAAAATATGGGTGGAAGAGCCGGAATATCGGAGTTTGGAAGGGTCATTTTTTTGGCTCATTCCCTACTCTTTCAGACTATTTACAAGAATCTTTATTTTAAATTTTTAAATGATGATCATTACAATTATAAAGCAAATAAGCCCTTAATAAATATAGATAATGATTTGCTTACTTATCTTTTAAGATTAGTGGTGAATGTAAAACTTAAGCAGGAAGAATTAAAAAGTCATTTTAAAAATGAAGAATTTGTATATCTTTCCGGTTACTGGAAGTTTGCTTTTAATAGGGAAAATATCGATAAAAAAATAGAAAATTGCCTGAATATTTTAAGCGGGAACCGATTGATCAGGCTGAATAAAAATGGTGTTCTATCTCCCACCGACAGCGGTATTTTAGTAGCTGCCAAGAGAATTAAAGTTGAAACTTTTCTGTTTTTTAAATCCTGGTTGAGATATTGTGAAAATGGAGATATTAGTATTCTGGAGATTCTTTTTCTACTGGCTTTAAGTCCGGATGGTAAAGCTTTACCTATCCCCTTTTCTCAAGCCATTAAAGATGATTGTAAAAAAGGTATCGAACAATACGGTTATAGAAATAATTACTGGAATAAACTTTTGCATTTAATCTTCGAACAGGATGCTGAAGATAAGAAACTTTTTCGGGATAAAATTCTAATGAAAAAGGAGAAAGAAGAAACCACCTCTTTGGAAGAATATATCACCTTTAAGAAGAGCCATTTATTATATGAGTGGATCATGGGGAAAAAGAGCGTGAAGACCATTGAGCAGGAAT
>DASRME010000131.1:0-4261 GCA_035648095.1 Atribacterota bacterium
CATCTGCTCTAATATGGAGTGGAATTGGAGATTTCCCAATATTACCAGTAGAAACTTGATTTGACTCTTCGACAATACCAGAATCTTTAAATCCTTTGATTATAGCAGAAATAGTGGTTTTTGTTAAACCAGTCATTCGGGATAACTCTACCCGAGAGATACCATCCTCTTTTAATAGAAGATGGAGTAAGGTAATCGCATTTTTCTTTCGTGTACCTTCTTGCTTTAGAACTAACATCGAAGCTCCTTCATTTTAGTTAGTATACTACACTTACTAAATATTTTATTTCAATTACTATTATTTGTCAACGTAAATTTTTATTTATTTATTCTTTATCAAAAAAATCAATTTCTTCTAAATCTAATCAATAAAAACTCTGATTATAAATAATTAAAAAATGTTAAAATGTGCTTACATGATAATATCTTTTCTCTTATTTATCACATATTAACCTCAGAATAAGTTTATAATATTCACCATAGGAAAATATTAATTTTTCGATACTCTTTTAATACGTAGATCAGTAAAAATATCACTGAAATCATCACTTGGAGAAGAAAATTCCGAAATAACCGCCCCCTCTTCGCCTGCCTGAAACCAATGGAGAGTATTTTTATCAATGGTATATTGATCTCCGGGTAATAGGATAATTTCATGATATACAGAATAACATTTCTCATCTCCCGCTGGAGGATGAGTCTTCGCATTTTCGGTTTTATCTCCTTCAATATAAAGATATGCTTTACCATACCTACAACGAAATGTTTCTCTTTTACCCTCCATACTATCATGGTCAGGGTGACGATGTTCGGGACAAGTTTGATTAGGGAATAAAACCATTTCTTTCGCACAATATCTCGAGTTGTTTACATATATTACTAGAACAATACCGGTTCTTTCGAAATCATTTAATCCAAGATCGGTAATTTCCATATTTTCTTTCTCTTGCAAAGAAAGAATGATACCTGCTCTTTGAAAGTATTCAAGAGCTTTTGCCTTTATTCTTTCCTTTTCATCTTCTTGCATTTTTCCCCTTCCTTTTTCTCACTATTTTTAAAATTAAAAAATAATCATACAACCTGATCTTCAGGACCCTTCCAAATCTTATATTGATCATTATATTTCCAATGATCTGTAGGAATAGAAAGTGATAAGCGCTCCCATCCAGATGTTACTTTCTTTACAACTTCAGGTAAAGGTCGAATCCCTCCGGTAGCATCAACCGCTTCTACACAACAAGCACCTACAGCAGTAGCTAAGGTAATGCACTTTTCTGGTTCTCCTCCATCTAAAAGTTGAGCTAAAAATCCAGCAATAGTAGCATCCCCGGTTCCGGTAGTTCCTTTAACCTCCGTAGCAAAACAAGGAGATAGAAGCTGACGGTAATTCCACTGTCTGGGGTTAATTATCCTCGATAAATTACTTTTTTCTGTCTGGTGTGATCTCAAATATAGGCCCTGGTCACTCAACTTTATTGCTACCACATTTACCCCATAATCAATTAATTGCCTGGCTAATTGATCTAACAATAAAAGATCAATTTTTTCTTTCTTTTCTGAAATATTATCAAATTTCTCTGGATTTAGCATATACAACAGTTCATCAATGCTGGGCATAAATATATCTACCTCAGGTAAAACGTTTTTAAAGAATTTATCCCAATCTATTTTGCCAGCAGGAGATTCAGGGTCTGGCATCGCCATATCCAAACTGGTAATGATATTCATCTTCCTTACTCTTCGAAACATTTTTACCAGTTCTTCTCCTGAATTCTCATAAAATTTCTTCATTAAAGGAGGATATCCAAAATGAAATATACGGCTACTTTTTATTTTTTCATAAGGAATATCATTCGCATTAAAGGTATGGTTAGGTCCAGGATAATGTAAAAAGACCCGATCAGTATCTGGTGGATTTAAAACAATAGTATAAGAAGAAATCTCATCTTTGCTAATAATCATATTTTCTGCCAAAGTTTTATCTTCTTTCTGTAAAATCTCTAAAATAACCTTTCCAAAAGCATCTGACCCAATTTTTCCTAACAAAGTTGTACTAATACCCAATTTTTTAAGAGTTATTCCTGTATTAGCTACAGCTCCCCCGGTCGATAATTTTAATCCTGACATTTCTAGAATATGTCCTGGGATAATCGTCTTAATACTTCCAATCCTCCACTCTGGAATAATATCCAAACAAATATGTCCTGCTATAACTATATCCATAAAATTCTCCTATTTGAAAAATATAAAATATTTTGTTAAATTAGATTCCTTTTGCTATTTCTTTTATCACTTTTACTTCCTCATTCTGATAACTGGATAAATGACAAATACTCCTTAATATATGTTCTAATCCCCTTGGATATTCTCGCTGGAAAAATATTTTATCGAAAGGGTACATTTCTCCTTTCTCGTCTTTTGCTTTAAAACCTAAAGCAGCATAAAATACACTTTTGATCTTATGATAAGGGACACCTTGTCTTTGGGCTAAAAGCATTGGTCCTACCAATCTTTCATTTTTATCTAACTTACGGTACAAATCTCTTCCTACTCGAAACACCGTATCTCTTAATGATTTATTTTGAAATCTAAAAAGTAGATCATCAATATGATTTTGTAAATCTTGAAGAGTTAGGTCTTTGGGGTATGTTCTATTCAAAGCTACCGCTGATTGCTTCATACAATCCCGAACAGCTTTATAAATTTCTGGTACTTCTAATGCCTCACATATGAAGATCATTTTTGAGTCATATTGATATCCTAAATAAGCTGATGCCGAATGACCAAGATTATGAATAAAAAGTTTTCTGTCTACATAGGCTTTAATATTTTCAACAGCCCAAAGATCTCTAATATGAGGAAGAGGGTTCTTAAACTCTTTTTTATCTAAAATAAGAGTATTATAAGGTTCAGCAAATACCCACAACAAATCCTTTTTTTTATCTTCCTCTTTCATTAGAGGAACCATTTTCCCTATACTTGATTCAATTAATCCCACCAGTTCATCAAAAGGATATTCTCGAGGAAGATACCTTTTTAATTCCTTTCTTAAATAATCCGATACATTTCTGAAATTCTCGGCAATAATGATATCTAAAGGACTTTTTCCTTTTATTTTATTTCTTAATTGAAGTCCCTGAGCAATTATCGGAATAATCTCAGGTAAGACATATTTTCCTACTGCCGTACCCATGATATCTGCATCTACTATTTCCCGAATGACTGCCTCTTTTTCGCAACAATCTACAGCTCTTATATTTTCTATCAAAATAATTTCATCGGGAAATTCATTTCTCTTTATTACTAACTTATATGCTCTTTTTTCGTTAAGTTTTCTTATCAATTCTTTATTAATATCAACAAAAACAACTTCATATCCAGAATGGGAAAATAGCTGTCCAATAAATGATCTCCCTATATTCCCCGCTCCGAATTGAATCATCTTTTTTTTAACTTTTTTATATAACATTCACTTTCCTTACACTGCGAAATATAATTTTTTAACCGATGTAAAGGTTTCCTCTTAGACTTCACCCGCTGATTAGAGGTGGTTAACTCAGATCTAATTCAAATCGCTGTTCGTTAACTTCTGTACCCCATTGTTTTCCCCTGTACTCTTCTACAACTTTAAAGCCATTTTTCTCATAGAGATGCCTGGCAGCATTAAGACCCTCAAAAGTCCAAAGATATATCCGCTTACATCCTTTGTTTCTACAGAAGTTAAGAGTCTCTTTAATAAGCCTATTACCAACACCTCTTCCCCGTAAGACATCGGATATAATGAACCACCGAAGATGCGCTCCCTCTTTTTCGGCATGAACCCCGTCTATGGTGATTGAACCTTCAACACGACCCCCCAGCGATGCAGTCCAGAAACCATCTTGCTTTTTGTCATATCTCCCCAGGAATTCTGAAAGCTCAGTTGCCACTTTCGCTTCAAAGAATGGTGTAAAGTTCCAATGCTCGTGGTAGTAAGTGCCATGAAGTTCAGCAACTCGACCGATTGACCCAGGGATGTAGCCCTTTAATATCTCTACCTTTGACATACATTACCTTCTAATTAGTTTTTTTAAAATTTTATCAGTCTATGAAATCTTTTCTAAAAAACATTACTTAAATTAAACTACTATATAAAATTACAAAGTCCTTCTTTTTTATGAAAAAAATAAAAAAATAAAAAAGTCCTTCAATAAAATGCTAAAGGACTGGTCATTGTCTTTTCTCTTATTTATCATTAAAAATTCACAAAATATTTAAGGGC
>DASRME010000132.1:0-9338 GCA_035648095.1 Atribacterota bacterium
GAAAAGAAGTACCGTTTAAAAATGCCCCAATGTTTTTATGAAGTTCATATCAGAGATATTAGTTTTTATGATGAACAGAATGCAAAATTTCTTCCTTGGTTACTTCCTGACCTCCTGAATCGGGCTTTTGGGTCAGGGTTCAATGAAGGGGATAAAAATTTACTTATAGAAGAAGCAAAATATCAGGCAGCTCAAATGGCTGATAATTTGGTCCGAAAAATGCGTTCGGAAGTACAGAATTCTGCTCGACAAACTCTGGAAGCTTTAAGTAAAAATTTTGGAGCAGAGAAAGTATTAATAGATTTTACCGATTCGAAGCTCATTCAATCCAAGCTTAGCCCTATCCTTTTAGAAGAAAAGAAAAAATAGTTTTAAAATATTTATCCTCGAGCAATTATTTAGTTGATAAAGAATATTGTTTTTTTGGAATGTCCACCAAAATTATTGAGATGTTTAAAGGAGCAAAATATGATTAACACCATCAACTCTGTCTGCCCTAAGGACTGCTTTGGGTCCTGTTCGTTGGAGATTGAGGTCGAAAAAGGGAAGATAGTAAAAGTGAGGGGAAATCGTAATAGTCCGGTAAATCAAGGCAGAATATGTACCAAAGGGATGTCCTATCCCAATGTAGTCTATAGCCCGGAAAGATTATTATATCCCTTGCAAAAAGTTGGTAAGCGTGGCAAAGGTAAATTTAAAAGAATTAGCTGGGAGCAGGCTTTAGATATCATTTACAAAAAATTTAGAAATTTTAAAGAGCAGTATGGACCAGAGTCGATTTTATATTATCATCGATTCGCTAATCTGGGTGTGGCGAAAAATTGTGCTTATGGTTTCTGGTATCAATTTGGAGGTTTTACTTCCACTTACGGCGGACTGTGTGATTCTGCAGGTCAGGAAGCAATCACTTTAACTTATGGAGAAGTAAAACATAATAAGATTTCTGATATCGAAAATGCTCGCCTAATAATATTGTGGGGCACGAATCCCGTCTATACCCATATTCATTTAATGCATCATATAAATAAGGCGGTAGATAAGGGAGCAAAATTAATAACCATCGATATTAGAGAAAATGAGTCTGGAAGCAAAAGTAATTTATATTTACATCCTCGACCAGGAACTGATGGATGTCTTGCTCTGGGAATAGCCAATCAGCTTATTGAAAGTAAATTAATAGACGATAATTTTATTAACCAACATACTTTTGGCTTTTCTGAGTTTAAAGAGTTAGTGAAAAATTATCCTTTGGATAAAGTTTCTGATACGACCGAAGTTTCTCTTCATAAAATTAAAAGTATAATAAATTATATAAAAGAAAGTCCCGGGTATACCCTCATCTGTGGAATGGGCTTGCAAAGATATACTAACGCAGGGCAGACGGTAAGAGCTATTTCTCTTCTGCCGACATTAACCGGAAGTATTGGTAAGAAAGGTTGTGGTTTTTATTTTAGCGATAGGCAGGCGCCCGAATTAAATTGGCCTTTTTTCCCTCCCAAATCCAAGAGAGTTCGCAATTCCATAGCAGTAGCAAAACTTGCCAGTGAATTGAATAATCAAGCCGATCCTCCGGTAAAAGCTATGTGGATTGAACAGGGCAATCCCATGACTAGTAATCCGAACACTAATCTCCTTGCCCGGGCGATGAATCAATTGGATTTCATCGTGGTTACCGATCTTTTTTTAACTGATACCGCAAGAATGGCTGATATTGTCTTGCCCGCAACTTCGATATTTGAGTACTATGATCTAATCACTGCCTATGGGCATTCTTATATTCAGTTACAACAAAAAATAATTGAGCCACCAGGTGAATGTAAACACGAAAGTGAGATATACCGACTATTAGGTAAAAAGTTTGATTTTAATTTAGACTATTTGCCGGAAAATAATTTGATTACCATAGAAAAAATTATTAACAGCTCTAATTTAAATACCGATGTTGATAAGTTAAAAGGAAAACCCTATCTTCATTCCAGTTATCAAGAAATAGCTTTTGGTGATTTAAAATTTAACACTCCAACCCAAAAAGTAGAATTTTTCAGCCAAAGAATGAAAGATAGATGGAACGAAGCCCCTCTTCCGGTATATAAAGAGCCGGCAGAAAATAGATATAGTTCTCCCAATATTTATAATAAATATCCTTTATCTTTGATAACCAGTCATTCTTTAAATAAGATGAATTCTCAATTTGCAGATGTATCTATTTTTAAGGAGGAACCATTTATCTGGATTAATCCTAATGATGCAAAAAAAAGAGGAATTAAGGATAGCGAGAAGATAGAAATATACAACGAGAGAGGCAGTTTAATTTTAAAGGCCATCCTTACAAAAAAAGTACCCTCGGGAATTGTGCACACCTATTTTGGCTGGTGGGACGGAGTGCACATGGCCAGTCTCAATAAACTTACAGGAGAATATATAAGTGATATAGGGTATGGAACTGCTTTTCACAATTGCTTAGTTGAAATTCAAAGAGTGTAAAATACAAAAAAAGAAAAAAGAACAGAGGACGATTTTCTGTTCCTGGAGGGATTTAGTGAAATTTTTAGATTTAGTAAAAAAAAGACAGAGTGTAAGAAAATATCTGGATAAACCTGTTGAGCGGGAGAAGGTTGAACGCTGCCTGGAGGCGGCGCGGCTTGCTCCTTCAGCTAACAACTCTCAACCCTGGAGTTTTATTGTAGTCGATGACCTAAAATTAAAAGAAGCGGTGGCAAGAAAAACTTTTGATAGCGTGATATCTTTCAATCGATTTTCTTTGCAAGCACCCGTTTTAATTTTGCTACTTTCAGAAAGACCAAGTTTTTTTAGTAGAATGGGAAGCGCAGTTAAGGATAAGCAATTTAATTTAACCGATATCGGAATTACTGCCGAGCACCTTTGTCTTCAGGCAGTAGAAGAAGGATTGGGTACCTGCATACTGGGATGGTTTAATGAAAAGGGAGTAAAAAAACTGGTTAATATTCCCCAACAAATAAGAGTTGAACTTATTATAACTATGGGCTATCCAATGTCTGAAGAAATACAACCTAAAAAACGCAAAGAAATAAATCAAATCAGAAGTTATAATAGTTATAAGTTACAGAAATGAAAAAGTCCAATGCTTCCAGAATTTTAGATAAATTGAAAATTGCCTATGAAATTTTAGAATATGAAGTGGACGAACAGGACCTCAGTGCAGAAGATGCCGCTCAGAAGATGGGACAGCCCTTAATACAAGTATTTAAAACACTGGTAATTCGAGGGGATAAGACTGGAATTTTAGTGGCTTGTATCCCCGGAGGGGCAGAACTTAATCTGAAGGCCCTTGCTTCTATAAGTGAAAACAAAAAAGTAGAAATGATCCACTTAAAAGAGATAAAATCGTTGACTGGTTATATTCGAGGAGGCGTTTCGCCTTTAGCAATGAAAAAAAATTATCCCACTTATATTGATGAAAGTGCCTTCCAATTTCCTTTTATTATATTTAGTGCAGGAGTCCGGGGTTTACAATTAAAGGTTGATCCTAATGATTTATTAAAGGCGATGCAATTAATTTCTGGTAAATTAACTGTAAAATAATTTTCATCTCTCCTGGCGAGAATTTTTTATTTCTATCGGGCTATAGAAGAGTTTTTAGGTGAACAAATTGGGGGAAGGGTAGAGCAAAAAGTGATAAAGGACCATTCCCAGTTAGCGAAAGAGAGTAATACTTATGCATCCATTTTTAGCTCCCCTAAAGAGAATATGCCGGGAGAATTTAACCGGCAGTAAAAATTTAATTATGCCTTCTTATTTGGATGGTAATACCCTTAAAAAAAGCTTATCCAGAGAAGGCTTTTTTGCATTGAATCTGAATATCACTACGCTTTTCGACCTGGCCAGGGATACCTGTGATGATTATATCTCCAAAAATAAATTAAAAATTTTAGATAACTCTTTAGGCCAAATATTCCTGCTTCAAATATTGAAGAAATTATCCCGGAAAAAATTGCTGGATTATTTTCAACCTCCCGCTTTTTCTCCCGGAATCAACCGCTCGATCTATTCAGCCATAAAAGAACTGAGAATAGCAGGGTTCTCTTCCCGAAATTTTCCACACTCTGCGATAGTTAACTCTAAAAAGAGCGAAGACCTGCTTAAGATGATGCAGGAATTTGAGGAAATATTAAAAGAGCAAAATTATGTTGATGAGGCAGATATCTATCTTCAGGCAATTAAATATAAGAAAAAGAACCGACCGAAAAAGGAGTGTTTCATCGTACCCTCTAATATCGAATTAAATTATCTGGAAGAGGCCTTTTTTCGGAAGATTATACTGCCGGAAGCAAAGGTTATTTATTTACCCGTTCCAAGAAACTTAAAAAAACCGACATCTTTTTATTTTTCTGAACCGGGCAAAGAAGAGAAAAGTTTTCCGGAAGACCCGCTTGATTATTTATACGATATAGACGAAATACCATTTAGTTTGTTTGAAAAAATTAATGTTGAGTTAATTCAGTCTCACGGAGAATTTAATGAAGTAAAAACGATTATCCGAAAGATAAAATCCCAAAATATTCCTTTAGATGAAGTGAGTATTTTTTATACTGTGCAGGAACCTTACTCTCAATATCTTCATCAACTGTCCAGACAATATTCCTTTAATATTACTTTTGGTAACGGGGTAAGCATTAAAAATACTTCTCCGGCGAAACTGTTTTTTGCCCTGATTGATTGGATACGGGACAATTACAGTATAGAAAAACTATATTTTTTGCTAACCGGGGGTAATTTTGAGTTTAAAAACCAGCAGTCAAATCCAAATATACCCACTCCCCAACGAGCGGCTTCTTTACTGCGAAATTCTCCGATTGGGCATAAAAGGAATCAATATATCAAGGGATTAGATTTAAGTATAAGACAGTTAAAAAGAGAGATTGATCAGGTATCCGAAGACAGACAAGAGGTGTATCGCAAAAAGATAAAAGACCTTTTCTGGGTCAGAGAATTTATCACCCAAATTTTCCATGAACTATCTCAAGAGAATTTTAATTATATTATCTCACCAAAGCAGATTGCCCAGGGGCTTATAAATATTGTTACCGATTACAGTAAAATAGATGAAGATAATCATTTAGACGAAGAAGCGATAAAAAAGATAAAAGAGAGGTTAACTATTTTTATAGAAAGTGACTATTCTCTTCCCGATATGCCCGTAAATGAAGTTCTCACTCTGGTAGCTGATTTAATCAAAAATGAACGGGTTAATTGTTCGGAACCGAGAGGAGGCTTTCTACATACAGCCAGCTACAAAAAAGGAATTTGGCTTAACCGCCCTTATAACTTTATTGTGGGAATGGATTCTGCAAAATTTCCCGATTCAGCACACGACGGATCTATTTTACTGGATACCGAGAAAAAAAATACCGGTCGCATTCATCAGGACAAAGGAAAAGATAATGAAAGCCGATACAAGATGCTTCAATTACTGACTTCTCTTAAAGGCAAAATTATTCTTTCCTATTCCCGTTTTGATACTCAAGGCAATCGGGAATTAGCTCCATCGAGTTTTATGCTGCAGCTATATCGTTTAAAAACCGGGGACGAGCAGAAAGATTATTCTAATTTTTACAGTAGCTTTCAAGGTACTTACGGATTCATTCCGGGCAAGCCCCAGGAAATTCTTGATTCCGCAGATTGGTTTTTGTATTCTACAAGAAATAATTTATTAGATCTTACCCCCTTATTTAAATACCTTTACCCTATCCTATCCGAAGGTTTTTATGCCGCCCGACAGAGAGAAGAAGAAGAGCTTAATCGGTTTAATGGAAAAGTAGAAGTAGATCCAAAACGGGTAGACCCTCGCCTTAATCGGGGATTAGTAGTGTCAAGTTCCAGGTTAGAATTGATTGCTTTTTGCCCTTATCTATATTTTTTGAAATATATTCTGAAAATAAAACCATCCAAAGAGATGATTGAAGATCCGGGTGTATGGCTGGATCCTTCAGAAAAAGGAATTGTCTTACATCAAATTTTCGAGATATTTTATAAAAAGTTAAAAGAAATATCACCTGCCGGAACTTTTGTTTCGCCATCTTATCAGAACCACTGGCCCATCTTGGAAGAGATGGTTCTTTCCCAGCTGAAACAAAAAAGAAAGAAACTAGTCCCTCCCAATAATCTGGTTTATCAGCATGAGAGCAAAGAAATATTGGATTCCTGCCGATTCTTTCTTCATTGCGAAGAAGAAAAATATAAAGGAGAAATACCAACTTACCTGGAACTTGCTTTTGGCACCCGGGATAACCAGAACGAGGAATTAGGTAGGATAAAAGCAGTAGAGCTATCTTTGTCCGATGGCAAGTCGATTAGCTTTCAGGGGAAGATTGACCGTATAGATAAATTAGATGAGGATAATTATCGTATTATTGATTACAAAACCGGGACCCCTTATGAATTTAGTCGAAGCAAATATTTTCAAAATGGAAAACAGGTTCAACATGCCCTCTATGCCTTATCCCTTAAAAAAATATTAGCAAGAGCCGGGATATCTGACTTCCCCAAAATTACGGAAGCGGGTTATTATTTCCCCACATTGAATGGCCAGGGAAGACAATATTTCTATGGAGAAGAAAGAAGGAATCAGGTATTGGAAATAATCGATATATTGCTTGATATTGTTGCCCAAGGAGATTTTGCCATGACTCAAAAAGCAAATGATTTTATGTGTAAAGATTTCCTGGATATCCTGGAACAAAATCAAGTGATGGAAGTAAGCGGAAAAAATGCAAATAAATATGATGAAGAACCTGCTCTTGATAACCTGAGGAGGCTGCAAGAAAGATATGAGTAATCATTTTCTAAAAAAATTAATTGATCAGGAAGCTCGAGAAAAAATTGTAAAAGAAATGAACCGTAATATTTTAGTCGAAGCAAGCGCCGGATCGGGGAAGACTTCCAGCCTGATTCACCGCATGGCTGCTCTCATTAAATCGGGGAAATTTAAAGTGGATGAAATTGCCGCCATTACCTTTACCAGAAAAGCGGCTATTGAGCTAAAAGAAAGGTTTCAACAAGAAATCGAAAACAGTTTTCGGGAAACAGAAGACGGAAAAGAAAAAGCTTGTTTAAGAGAAGCTCTTTATAATTTAGAACAGTGTTATTTGGGGACCATTCATTCTTTTTGCGCCCGTCTGTTAAGGGAAAGGCCGATAGAAGCAGGTCTTGATCCGGAATTTGCCGAGCTTGATGACCTTGATGATACTTTATTAAAAGAAGAAGCCTGGGAAAAATATCTGATTAATCTTAAAATCGAAGAATCCCCTTCTCTGATACATCTGGAAGAATTGGGCATAAAACCATCCGAGCTTGTGGATTGTTATAAAACGGTATGCACTTATCCGGAGATTAAGCCCTCTTTTCCGGCATCACCAAAACCGAATCTAAAAGAAGCCATCGAAGAGATAATATCTTTTAGTGATGAAGCCAGGCAATATATTCCGGATGAAGAACCGAAAATGGGTTATGACAAATTACAGGAAGCAATCTTAAGCGTAAAAAGAATGAAAGGTTTTTATGATTACATTAAAGAAGATTACAATAAAATAAAATTGTTGGAAAATTTTTCCAAATCCGAAAAGATTACTTTAAACCGATGGACCTCCAAAGAAAGGGCAAAAGAGTACCGAGATTTCATTGTTTTAGAACTTCAAGAAAAAGTGATTGATCCAATTCTGCAGCAATGGCGGGAATACTGTTATGCCGATATCATCAAATTCGTTCTGCCGGCGGTAGAATATTATCACGAATTACGCCAGAAGGTTTCAATGCTTAATTTTCAGGATTTGCTTTTAAAAGCCTCTTTGCTGTTAAGGGATTACCCTGAGGTACGCCAATATTTTCAGCAAAAATATAAATGCCTGCTGGTAGATGAATTTCAGGATACCGACCCTATTCAGGCAGAAATGATCTTTTATCTTACCGGCCAGGATGTTTATGGAAAGAACTGGCAGGAATTGATACCGCGCCCGGGTTCCTTATTTGTGGTAGGAGACCCCCAGCAGTCCATTTACCGATTTCGCCGGGCTGATATTACTATCTATAATCTGGTAAAGGGGCTGATTGAAAAAAGCGGAGGAGAGGTTTTAAAATTACAGACTAATTTCCGCTCGCTACATTCTATCGGTTCTTACCTCAATCCCATATTTGAAGAACTATTTTTAAGCGGCCAGGGAAAATTCCAGGCCGTATATTCACCGATGCAGACTGTTTGGGAAGATAATCCGCAATATCTTTCCGGTGTAAGGCAGCTGATTGTTTCTAAAGGGAGCAATAAAAGTGATACGATCCGGCAGGATGCTCAATCCATCGCTCGAGTCATTCGCGATATGGTCGATAATGGATTTAAGTTAGTAAGGACAGAAGAAGAGATAAAAGCAGGGGTTTTTCCCTCTGCGATTTATAAGGATTTTATGATTCTTCTACGCTATAAAGGTGGGATGGATATTTATGCCCGTACTTTTGCAGAACATGGAATACCTTTTACGGTTTCAGGCTATGCCTCTTTAAACGAATCCTATCAGATAAAAGAACTGTTAAAGTTATTTCGCTTAATGAGAGATGTAGAAAATCAAGTGCTTCTTGTTGCTGTTTTGCGAGGGATATTCTTTGGGTTTTCCGATGATGATTTATACCAATTTAAAGAAGCAGGCGGGGAATTTGATTTTTATAAAAAAGTACCGGAAAAATTGAACTTTAAATTAAAGGAGAATTTTGACAGAGCTTTTTGCTGCTTAAGGCAATTCCATCTGTGGACTCAAAAACTGCCGCCGGTTACAGCTATGGAAAAGATTATTATTGATTCAGGCCTGCTTTCCCATGCCTGTTTAGAGGGTTACAATTTGAATAAATGTGGAGAGCTTTATTTTATTTTAGAGAAATTAAGGAAAGCAGAGGCGGGAGAAGTTGTAGGGTTTGCCTTAATGGTAGACCAATTAGAAAAAATGCTGGAAGCCGGAGTTGAAGAGGAGCTGGATATATTAACCGAAGAAAATACTGTCCGGATTATGAATTTACATAAAGCTAAAGGGCTGGAATCTCCGATGGTATTTTTAGCTATTCCTTATAATACCACTACCCATGAACCAACTTATTATATTGAAAGAACAGGGCAGGAACCGTTTGGTCATTTTTTAGTCCATCGTTCTAATGCTTATAACAAAGGAAAAGGGAAGCGGCTGGCTCAACCCAAAAATTGGGAGGATTATTGCCAGCTTGAGGCATCTTATAATGAAGCAGAAGATATCCGACTGCTTTATGTAGCGGCAACTCGGGCCAAGAATCTCCTGGTTATCAGCAGTTTAGACCATAAAAGT
>DASRME010000133.1:0-6403 GCA_035648095.1 Atribacterota bacterium
GAATTTAGTTCTAGATTACATCTTTTTTACCTCCTCATATATTAAAAGAGAGATAATTTCTTCTCTTTAAATATAGAGGAGATTAGGTTATAATTAAAATGTTTCGTTTAGATTTTTGATGAGGCAATTCGGATAAGAATGGGCTTTCTTATTGTTCATTAAAAACTAGCCGATATACGCTTTTAACAAAATTTATGGTTGAAGGAAGTCAGGATAAGGTCTTTGATTCGATTGTTATATTTAATAATATAGATAAAAAATTTGTGTGCATTGAACCAATATCTTATAAGGTAGGTACGAAAAATACCAAGTTGAGCCATTACGGAGAGATTCGTCTAATACCAGATATACTTAATGTTTAAATTTAATTACTAAATATTTGTTGAAGTAGCCAAACAATTACGACTATTAGATTATATGTTGAGTTGTATAAAAAGCCAATGTTGATAAAAGTTTTTGCTCATTGGCTTTTTTATTAATTTCAAGTGATAGGTCCAGATGGAATACTTTATTTCACCTTATTTGTGTTATAGCGATCATACATACAATTTAATATGGTCACCCTCTCCGCTTTGCTGGACAATAAGTTAAGAGCTATAATAAATTAATTGGATGGAGGTTTGATAAATATAAAGACAAACGAGAAAACAATTCAGTGACCAGTTCAAGAGAGAAGTAGTCTAGTACAATTTGACATCAGAAAAGAAAGTGTGAAAAGTTGCCCGGATTTAGGTATAACTCACAATAACCTCAGACGATGGCACCCCCAATTCAGCAAAAATGTGGAAAAACTAATTAGTCTTATTAAAAGTTATAAATTAGGGCTATCGGCTATAAATTTTATATCGAGAAGAACTGGTATAATGTTAGAAAGGTTCATTTTTTTTGGAAATCGATAAGGAACGAAAAGAAGTAGTGGCAGAACTTAAAAAGCTATGGACTTATCTGTTAAATTGAGTTGCAATCGAGTAACTACTTGTCCTCTCAATGAAGGCTTTGACTATTTATTTGAACCGAAATATATAGATGCCTTTTAATATCTTGAGGAGACTTTTAATGAGGCCGCAGAGTATAACCTTAAGGTCAGGATAAATAGAGAATAAGCTTAGCGGCCCTCGAATTAGATGTATTTTTGGAACAGCTGATGAGTTAATTTCATTTTAACAACCTGCTCAGTATGCGTGTATGCTAGCAGCATCCAATAAACTTTTTTATGTTCATATAAATGATAATGATTGCAACTGGGATTGGGGAAGGTACTAAAGAAAAATCTTGGGTAACTTTAGATTTTAGCCATATCCTTTTATCAAAATAAAATTATGATACCAGGCACTTATAACTTTTAGGAAAACATCGAATTTTTATACTATTTAAGGAAGTTTGGCCACAATGATTGGTTTGTGTATGATATATTTTCCAAAGAGATAGATACAGTGGAGATGTTTAATGCAGTTACTACAAATGCTATTAAGTTAATGAAGATAGCCGGGCATATAGATATGAAAAAGACGAGAGAACTTCTCGTAGCTAAAAATCCTCCTAAGACTATAAAATATCTATATTAGCTTTTATAAAGAAAGGATTAAAGAATGAATAGAAAAATAGTACTTCCTTGTGGATATAATAAAAAAGTCCATATAAGATTACCAGAGGAAAATCTTTCCTGGATAGTTACTCCGAGAGAGGTTGAATGTCCAGAAAATGAAGAGGAAGAAATACGCAAAGCTATTCAGAATCCTATAGGAACACCTTCTCTGGCTGAGTTTGTCAAACAAAAGGGTAAAAATGTAGTATTATTAGTAGACGATAATACAAGGTGCACACCTCAGAAAAAGATATTGCCGATTTTATTAGAAGAGCTAAATAAAGCTGGCGTAGATGATAAGCATATTATTGCACTTATTGCGTTAGGAACACATAGACCTATGGAGGACTGTGAAATTAGGGAAAGATTTGGGAATGAGTTAGTAAATCGTATTCGGTTTGTAAATCATGACTGGCAAAATCTTGATAATTTAATAAGAATTAAAAGTAGTAATATTCCTTATCCGGTTGTGATAAGTAATTTATATTATAAAGCTGATATTAGTATTGGCATAGGCAATATAATTCCCCATATGTATACTGGTTGGTCTGGAGGGCCAAAAATAGTTCAACCCGGTGTTTGTGGAGAGGTAACTACTGGAGAAACACACTTTAGAACAGGGGAACACGTCTATGATATTATTGGGAACTTAGATACAACGGTATATAAGCAGATCAGTTCTATCGCTCGGATGACAGGGCTTACTATGATAGTAAATACTGTATTGGACAGTCAAAATAAAATAGTAAAAGTAGTAGCCGGAGATCTGGAATTGGCTCATAAAGAAGGCATTAAATTCGCAGAAAGAATTTATTGTTTTAATATTAAAGAACAACTAGATATTATAATTGCAAGTAGTCATCCTGCGGATAGGGATTTATGGCAAGCAGTGAAAGCTTTAAATAATTGTGGTATGGCCGTAAAGGATGGAGGTACGCTTATTCTACTATGCCCTTGTCCAGAAGGCATTGCCCCTGATCACCCAGATTTTGTAAGTTTGGGGACTTGCTCCAATCATGAAGCTAAAAAGTTATTCAAAGATGGGAAAATAAGGGATAAGGTAGCACTTGCTACTTACCTTGCAATGGATATTACACGAAGACGGATTAATGTGATTCTTGTTAGCAAAGGGATTACTTATAAAGATGCGTCTAAAATTGGCTTGGAAGTGTTCGAAAATATTGATAGTGCTTTAGAAATTGTTTTAAAATCAACAGATAAAAGCGCTCGAATAGGAGTAGTTACTCATGGAGGAGATGTAATGTTTAGAATCGAGGCAATGTTAAATAAAAATAAGGTTATACAAAAATAAAATATGATAAAAAAGTATTTATAAGTCCTTCCAAGAGAGTTAATTATGACAGATAAAGATAATTTTTTAGGTAAAGATTGGTTGTTAGATACAACTGAAGGAATAAAATTATATCATGATATCGCTGTTCCCCTAAGAAAAGAAGTTGGAATTATTGATACTCACACTCATCATAATTTAAGACAGATTATAGAAAATAAACCTTTCCCCAATATTTGGAGAGCAGAAGTTCTGGAGACGAGGGAAGAATATAGGAATTGTGATCATTATATTATTCGATTAGCAGCAAAGCTCCCCGGTTTCTCCCAAGCTTTAGCCAGGGATTCTCAAATTTCAGATTATGATAAATGGGAAGCCTTATGTGCAGTTTTTCCTTATCTTGAGGGCAATCATGTTCATCAATGGATGCATTTAGATTTAAAGAGGATGTTTGGAATCGAGGAATTATTGAGTGAAGAGACTGCAAATAGAATATGGGAAAAAACAAATAATTGTTTAAAGGAAAAGGAAATGTTACCCCAGGCTATATTAAAGAAAATCGGGGCAAAATTTATTTTTACTACTGATGATCCTGCAGATGACCTGACGTATCATAATTTGGCTAATAGCATAAAAGGTATCACTTTTTTACCTACTTTTTGACCGGATGCTTATTGTAATTTATTTGATGATAATTGGAAGTCTAATGTGGATAAAATTTGTCAATTAACTGGGCAAGATACTACTCTTAAAGGTCTTGCGGAAGCTTTAAAAATAAGACATTCTTATTTTGCTGAAAGAGGAGCAAAGGCAAGCGACCATGGTTTATTAGAACCCTATGGTTTAAAAATTAATCAAAAAAGAGTTGAGGAAATTTTTCAACAAGCCTATAATAAAGAAAAAATATTTAGTCTCAGATCTATTGAAACTAAGGAATTTATTTCCTATATAATGCACAAATTCTGTGAGATGAATCAAGAAAAGGGAATGATTACTCAGATACATTATGGTGCACTCAGAAACGCTAATGAGTATCTGTTTAAAAATTGAGAAACTGATGTGGGAGGCGATATTTCAGCCGATAGTGTAAATGTCATAGAGAATTTACAACCTTTATTATCAAGATTTTTTAGTGGGGAAAATGAAAATCAAAGCCATTTAATTTTGTATCCTATGAACCAGATTTTTGCCCATACTAATTTGATGTTAGAGAGAGCCTTCCCTAATGTATATTCTGGATTTCCTTGGTGGCATAATGATTTTCCTTATGTGATGGAACAATATCTACTTCATGTTCCTGGATCTTCTCTTCTTGCTTCTAGTGTAAAACAAATCTGCGATGGAAGGAATATTTTATCTGAAGGAAGCAGATTTGAAGTCTTTGATAGAATAATCTGCCGGGCTGTAGGTAAAATTGTTTCAAGTGGACAAATATCTTATAATGGAGGAGCTAAAGTTGTAAAAGCTTTAATATATGAAAATCAAATTAGACTATTTAATCTGAAAGGAGAAATTGATGACCAAGCAGGAAATCTTACAATTATTTAACCGATATTATGGAAAAAAATATAGCATCTATCCGAATTCCACGAAATCAGTAAAAGAGAATTATTTCTTCATAGTTAAGGATAATCAATCAAAATATTTAACTGTAATCGGTGAACCTGATGACCTAAAAAAATTCGAAGGACCTGATTTAGAAGAGAAGAAAATAAAAGAAGATATTGTGATGTTAATAAAGATATGTTATTTAAACCATTACAATCTATCTTTATTAAGAGAAGCATTCCCTCACCTCAATCCTTCTTTCTGTGGTCTCAAGGCATCTTTTGGCACCGGAGACCGTTTAGGAATTGCTACTCCAGCACATCTTCAGGCCTTTAAGGGGAAAGACATCTTTCCTATTTTGGCCCAGCAATCAGTTAGAGAGATGTCCAGAACGGAAAGAAACTGGCAGAAAGTATTGGATGATGTAATATGGGGTTGTTTTGAAGCAGGATATGAAGGACCTTTTGGAGCAGATGCGGACCATGTGAAAAAAATTGAAGATTTAAAAGAAGCAGCAGACTGTGGCTACACCATGTTTACCTTGGATCCTTCCGATTATATTAGAAATGATGTGGAAAGATTAAGTAAGCAGGAATTAGAAAAATATTATCATCAAATTCCTAATTGTAAAAAATTAGAAGAATTATATCTAAGTAAGAATTATAAATTTGGTAATCAGGAATTAGTTTTTGATGAAAATTCATTAAAAGAAATCATGCTTACCTATTCTGAAGCCTTAAATCATGTGGTGAAATGTTCTGAATTTTTAAAAGGATACAAAAAGAATAAATTTGATTTAGAAATATCTGTAGATGAAACTCCCACAGTTACATCTCCCCTGGCACATTTGTTTATTGTATTAGAATTGCAAAGAAGGGGAGTAGATTTTCAAAATATTGCTCTTCATTTCTTAGGAGATTGGCAAAAAGGGATAGAATACATAGGGAATGTAGAGGATTTTTCCAAGGAATTTTCTTTACATGCAATTATGACTAAAGGTATTGGTGGGTATAAACTTTCCCTTCATACGGGAAGTGATAAATTTTCAGTCTATCCCATTTTTTCCGAAGAGACAAGAGGACTTTGTCATATTAAAACTGCCGGGACTAGCTGGTTAGAGGAAGTAAAAGTAGTTGCTATGAAAGACCCGGCTCTTTATCGGGAAATTCATCGATTTGCTTTGGAGAATTTTGAAAAAGATAGAGCTTCTTATAATTTAACCACTGATCTTTCTCGTATCCCCGATATAGATACAATTACTGATGGAGAATTAATAAATCTTTTTATAAAAAATGACTCAAGGCAACTTGTTCATATAACCTATGGTTCCATCCTAAGAGCTAAAAATAATGAAGGGAAATACATCTTTAAAGATAAAATTTATGAAATATTATTTCAATTTGAAGAAGACCATTATCGGGAACTTTCTAATCACATCAGAAGACATTTGATGCTTTTAGAAAAATGAAGATTAAGGCTTGTTGAAGGAGACCAAACAATATATATAGAATATATTACAAAATAAGAAAAATAAGAATAGAAAACATTTTAGAAGAGAAAATATATTCATTAGTAAGTATAAATGTTTGACAATCTAAACTAAACAAATTATATACCTTAATAGAAAGTCTTTAATCCAAAATAAGGAGAGAAACAATGAATAAATTTTTAGATATGTTCAGTCTCGAGGGAAAAAAAGCTGTTATTACCGGCGGAGCGGGAATTTTAGGTGCTGCCATTGCTCGAGGATTGGGTAAAGCCGGAGCCGAAATTGCCGTCTGTGATATTGTAAATGCAGAAAAAGTTGCCCAAGAATTACAAACTGAAGGGATACAGGCCAAAGGATATTACATAAATGTAATGGATATAGAAAAAATAAAGTCCTGCAGAGATGAAGTAATTAAAGATTTTGGTAAAGTGGATATTTTGCTTAATGCCGCCGGGGGGAATATGAAAGAGGCGACTACTTCAGAAGAACT
>DASRME010000134.1:0-2062 GCA_035648095.1 Atribacterota bacterium
CTTTAAATGTATTCTTCTGGCTAAGTAATTTTTCAGTAGATGGCAAGTTTTATGTAGTCAAGGATAAAGAGGGAAACATTGTGCGCTTTAGCTCTCAGTATCAGATTTCCAGTAAAGAGAAGGCAGCAGGCTGCACCATTACTGAAAAATATAGTCTCCCCAAAACAACAGATCTCTATGGTTTTAATAAAATAGATTGGGAAAAAGCAGAAGCACAGGCAGAAGAAATAGAAAAAGCACTATCTACCGGAAAGGGTAGAAATTTACTCTATCCGGAATTTACCGTAGTGGCAACGGCTTATACTCCCCATGAGAGATCATGTTGGCCTTATGCTGATGGCTTTACTTCGACAAATTATAAAGCCGGATATAAAAGCATAGCTATCGACCCGGAATACGGGGTATTCCACTATGGAGATGTGCTTTACATAGAAGGTTATGGAGTAGGGCTGGCTAATGATTGTGGAAGTGCCATTAAAGGGAATAGGATTGATGTATGTTTCAACTTGGGAGATGAGCAAAGAGCCCTGGAATGGGGAAAGAAAAAAGTAAGAGTATGGACATTAAGTCGACTTGCAGAAGATAAATAGTATTCTTTAAATAAAAGAAAAAATAATTATATTTCAATAGTTAAAGAAACATGGTGTAAGAAGGAGAAAGTCGATGAAAAAAATTAATTACATGTTTGGTTTTTTACTTTTGTTTATAGGAGTGATATTAATATTATCAAACTTTGGGGTAATAGAAATTATTTGGGAGAATTTATGGCCTTTATTTTTATTACTACCTGGGATTGTTTTTGAATTGAGTTATTTTATTTACAGGAAGGATGCAGGCCTTCTGGTTCCAGGAGGGATACTTGTTACTTATGGCCTCTTATTTTTAACTAATATCATCTATGGTTGGGGCTTAATGGAAGAGTTATGGCCCATATTTCCTTTAGGTGTAGCAATAGGTTTACTCCAACTTTATATTTTTGGAGGGCGAGAGAAAGGGCTTTTGATTCCCATAGGAATATTAGGGGTTGTTTCTTTATTTTTCTTGATTAATAATTTGTTTTTTGTTAATTTTGGACTTTTGGCTGGAATTGTATTAATAGTAGTTGGTATATGGATTATTTTTAAGAAAGCAAATTCAAATGATGGAATATGAAAAAATTATTAAAAAGCTAAAATCTTTATCTAATCCTGAAGCAATAAAATAAAAATAAAATAAAATAGGGACACATCCTATTTTCTTCGATTAGAAAAATAGGATGTGTCCCTATTTTATTATTAACAAGTAGAGACTGGTCCGCTATAGGGATGGACTAAAAACCCTCTCTGTAGAAAAAAATTAGAATAGTCGATCTTAAAACCTCTATATTGTTCTATTAAACTTTTGTCTGCTACAAAATCAACACTATCTTCCGAGTAGATTTCGTCATTTTCTTTTTGCTCATCCAGAGCAAGATTAAATTTTGGGCCTCCTCAACCTATTCCTGCTAAAAATATTCTTATTTTTTTACTTGTCGTATTTTTTTCTGTTAAAACTTTTTTTATTGCAACTAAAGCATTTTTGGTTATATTTATATTCATTTCTTTCCTTTCTAATCAATTAAAATATTTATTTAATATTAACGCGTGAATATGATAATACTATATATGAGTATTTTTGTCAACATTAATTTTAAATTAATCTTAAATTATAGAAAGGTTTTTTATTTTCACCAGTAAACTACTGGTGGAACTTAGTGTCCTCAGCCGCCGCCCAAAGCAGGAGCAGGAACAGTAATAGTTACGGTATCATTTTTTGTTACCCCGTCTTCTGTATGACTTACGGTGATAATTCCGGTAGCACCTGTGCATGATGAAGATACCGCAATTACTCCATTGCTAACTGTAATTAAAGCAGGTTTATTAGATTCGTAAGTACAAGCACTAAGTGCTATACTTTCAGAAGTACCATTATCATAATGAGCAGTCACTGAAGTAATTGTCCCTGTTTTACTAGCTGCTATAGTCATACTGATAGGAAGTACTTCTATCGAAGTAAGAAAAGTTATATCAACTCCAATGGTAAA